>JAUPKS010000374.1 GCA_030837315.1 Planctomycetota bacterium | reverse complement strand
TGCATCCTTTGTAATAAGGCGTTCTTAGAAGATGAGGAATATTATTCTGCCCTTTTTGATGAAAATAACATCTTTATTCGGAAAGATTTTTGCACCTTATGCTGGGATAAAGGTAAAGACGAGGGGCTTTTTTCATTTTGGAAAACGAAAGTCCCAAAAAATGATAAATCCCCTCAACCAGTCATAAATATGGATGTCTTATTGGATGTATTTATGAGATTGGAGGGAAACGACGAAACCAACCAAAAAAATCTCCGATATGTACTTGCACTTTATCTTATCAGAAAAAGGATATTTAAATTAAAATCTCTGAAAAAGCAGGACAAAGAAGAGAGTATTGTTCTTTATTATCCGAAAGAAGACCGAGAGTTCAATGTCCTGAATCTGAATTTAAAAGAAGAAGAAGTTGAAGCCATTACAGCAGAAATGTATCAACTCTTAAATTATCCATATTTAGACCACAAAGTTCCCGCCAACGCCGTCTAAGCGTCTAAATTGTTGGTTTTCAAATATTTATTTATTCGTTAATGCCCGTTCCCTTTTATGATTATTGAGAAACAGTTGCTGATGCACTTCCTTTTGTATTAAAGCTGCACGTTTCGCAATCTACCGCAATTCCCTTATTTTTCTTGGTTTTTAATGCTGATCGAAGTTTTGTTATCTGATCTGTATCTATATTTCTTCCCCTTTGTAACGTTAGTAATTTAACACGAATTTGCCTTGTCCTTCTAATACTTGGACACCTTGTTTTTATCATACCAACAGGACAGATACTTACTATTTTCTTTTTGTTTAGCTTTTTTGCCATAACGGAAACACCTTTCTTAAACTAAATACGTGATTTATCTTCATTGTACTTGAATTAATTCGGGGAGAAGTAGTTTTAATGTCTCTTTTGCAGCGTATTGCTCAGCCTCTTTCTTACTTTTTCCCCATCCTCTGCCATATTCATTACCTTTTATTAATACACTTATCTCAAATGACTTTCCATGATCTGGCCCAATTTGTTGCAAGACCTGATAGCAAGGTGTAACCCCGTATTCCTTCTGGCTGTGTTGTTGAAGGATAGATTTGTAATTCTTCTCGTGTTGATCCTTGCAAACAATATCGACTTCTTTCTTTAAGTGCTTTACCGTAAAATTATAAGCTGATTCGAGTCCACCATCTAAGTATATTGCAGCGATAACGGCTTCAAATACATTTGCAAGTAAAGATTTTGGGAGAAAGTTTCGGTCATTTAAACCTCTCCCCACGATTAAAAACTCTTTTAACTGCACTTCCGAGCTAACTTTGGCAAGGGTTGATTGACTTACTACTACCGATTTTATCTTAGTTAACTCACCCTCGCTGCAATCGGACAATGTCTTATAGAGGTAATCAGAAATAATCATCCCCAATATTGCATCCCCTAAAAATTCCAATCGCTCATTAGAAAAACTATTTTCCAATTTGCAGGAAGTATGGGTTAATGCCTTTTCGAGTACATCTGTATTGTTAAAAAAATAACCTATTGCGAATTGACACTCAATGAGTTTTTCTGGATTAATATGACTATTCGTTTGAAGTATCATTCTTTTGAAACTTCTTTTCTTTAAACAACATCGATTCTTCTATTGCGGTGTATTGTGTGGCGGCGCCAATAAGCTCAATGGCAGTACTGCGTCTGAAAGAGACAACCTCCACCCTGCAGCCGTGCGCTTTAAGCATTTCTACGAGGGGAGCAAAATCTCCATCTCCACTTACCAGTACCACGGTATCCAGTTTTGGAGCAATCGCTATAGAGTCTATAGCAATTCCCATATCCCAATCCCCTTTTGCCGTCCCGTCAGGTCTTAATCGAAGTTCTTTCGATTTAATCTCGTATCCTAAACGGCTTAGTGCATCAGTAAAGCTGGATTGGTCCACATCGGGTTTTTGTACAACATATGCAATTGCACGAATGAGATTTCTGTCACCTACAATTTCTAATAAAAGCTTGCTATAATCTATTTTTGACTGGTGTAATGCCTTTGCTGAATAGAACATATTTTGGACATCAACAAATATACCAATCCTTTGCTGGGATCCTTTAATTCGTCCACCTACCATGTATATCTTCCTTTCTAGTAAAGACTTAATACAATGAAGATTACATATAAGTACCTAAAATATTTTAAATATAAAAACAATAAGAAAAAAATTAGGTAGGTTAAATAAAATACTATATAAAATTCAAAGAACAATAAGATAGCTATGACAAACTTCGTCCTAACATACCTTTTCGCAGAATATTAGAACAACAGAACAGGTAATATTCATTGTTATTTTAACAACCTTTTATTGACAGTCAATAAAAAAAATTAAATAAGTTAATTTTATTGACACTTATCGTGAATTCTGATAAATTTACCCGTTAGTATATAAATCTAAATGCTTTGTTAGCAATAACTAAACATAAAATTAAGTGAGATCGGGAATTAACTGAAATTTGCTATGGATATAGCCCATTTAAGGAAGGAAATTGATCTGTTGGATTCAAAGATTGTGGAGCTATTGAACCAAAGGGCTAAAATCGTCATAAAGATTGGAGAGATTAAAAAGCAAAATCGTGCACAAGTATATGCCCCTAGCCGAGAACAAGAAGTATACTCTCGAATTACATCGCAAAATAAAGGTCCTTTAACGAACGATTGTTTAGCGGCAATATACCGTGAATTAATGGCGGGGTCATTAATATTAGAAAAAGCTATCAAAGTATCGTATTTGGGGCCAATGGGTACTTTTAGTTATTTCGCTGCTAAGCAAAAGTTTGGTTCTTCGGTTGAGTATGTTCCGGTAAGGGGTATTGATGATGTTTTTCGAGATGTAGCAGCGGGAAGAAGTGATTATGGAATTGTGCCGGTTGAAAATTCTACAGAAGGTGGCATACGAGAAACATTAAACATGTTTGTGGAGTATGATATCAAAGTGTGTGCCGAGATTATTTTACCAATTCATCATAACTTGATGGCAAATTGTGCAAAAGAAGAGATTAGAAAAGTATATTCGAAACCGCAGATTTTGTCTCAATGTAAATATTGGTTGACAAGTAATCTTCCTAATGCTGAATTAATAGAAGTAAGTAGCAGTGCCGAGGCTGCTCATATTGTTGCAGGGGCTGTAAAGACTGGAAAAGAAGGGCAGTATTGTGCGATAATTGCGCATGGAGAGATAGCGTCGCAGTATGGCTTAAAGATTCTCTTTAAAAACATTGAGGACAATCCCAGCAACATAACACGATTTTTCGTTTTGAGTAAAGAATTTGGTGTGCCAAGTACAAAGGACAGAACCGCAGTGATGTGTTACATAAAAAATCGTGCTGGGGCGCTATTGGAAGTATTAGAACCTTTTAAAACGTATAATATAAGCCTCACAAATATTGAGTCGTTGCCTACCAGAAAAAAGGCGTGGGAATATTGTTTTTACTTAGATTTTGATGGGCATGTATCAAATGAAACTGTTCAAAAGGCACTCGGTGAAGTGTCTAAGAAATGCACTGATATGAAGATTTTGGGATCATTTCCAAAGTGTGATTAAGAGGATATAACTCCAAGGCAATGGGAAAAAAACCTTTTATTGTGGGAAATTGGAAGATGAATCTTACCCTTATGGAAGGGATGGAATTTGCCAAATCCCTGAGAAATGTTGTATGCGATGAAAGCGAGATAATTTGTGGAATTTGTCCACCAATTGTTTTTTTGAAAGATATTTGCAGGGTATTAGAAGGTTGCGGTATCTTCGTGGCAGCACAGAATATTCATAGTGAAAAAACCGGTGCTTATACCGGTGAGATTTCCGCTTCGATGGTGAAAGAGGTTGGTTGTACCCATGTATTGTTAGGTCATTCCGAACGGCGGCATATCTTTCATGAAACCGATTCTTTTATCAACGCCAAAATAAAGGCGGCATTATCAGTCAATTTGAAACCGATTTTTTGTGTCGGAGAAACGTTAGATAATAGGGAGGATGAAAGAACAGAATATGTGATCAGAAATCAATTAAAAGAAGGTCTGCACGGAATTAGTGCCGGTCATATAAAAGAACTGGTGATTGCTTACGAACCTGTGTGGGCTATTGGTACTGGGAAAACCGCTTTACCTGAGCAGGCAAATGAAGTTCATTCGTTTATCCGAAGCACGATAACGGATGGATACGGTAAAGATATTGCAAATAGCGTATATATTCTGTACGGGGGAAGTGTTAAGCCAGAGAATGCAAAAGAGTTGATGGCACAGCCAGAAATTGATGGCCTTCTCGTAGGCGGTGCGAGTATTAAATTCGAATCTTTTTTAAAAATTATAGAAACTGCTGCTAAGTATTAATTTTTTAATAGTTGGTTTTTTCATATTGGAGAGGTACATGGTAAAGGCTGAAAAGGCATTTAAGTGGGGAATTGCAATCGTTGTTATTTTTGGGATCTTAAATGCATTCTATTTTTTAAATTTAGTCGTTGCATTAAAGATTGCGTTGCCTATATTATGCGTGTTTATGATCGGGTCTATTTTATTGCAATCGGGCAAGGGTGGAGGATTGGCTGCTATTGGTGGGCTGGGCGATCAGTCTGCCTTTGGCACGAGAACAAGTACATTTTTAACGAAAATAACCTACCTTGTAGGCGCTGCATTTATTGTTGCCACAGTTTTTTTGTTTAAGTTATCCATCCCTACAAGGTTGATAGACACGATGGTTACACATGAAGTTCCCGAAACGCAGCATGCGCATGAACATCCTGTGCACGAAGGACAGCATACACACGGTGATGTTCCCAACACTGAAGGACAGGGAAATATCCCATCAGGCACGGGTATGCAGGATGTTAGAGAAGAATCTGCCAACAAGTCGGTACAGGAAAGTATGCAACATCAAACAGGAATGAAGGTTGGAGAACCGCAGGAACAACCAGCAAATATGAATCCTGTTATGGAAGAAGAACAACCATCGAATGTCACAGAAAAGTCCGTGAACAAAGGACATAACGAAACAGATAAAGATTCAAATAAATAACTGATTAACGCATATACTTTGGTGACTTTGATGCTAAAAAGCATGACGGGATTTGGTATTGCTGAACATACCGATACTGAGCGTACGATTCGTGTAGAATTGCGTTCGGTCAACAATCGATTCTTGAAAATAGACTCGAGGCTGCCGGAGATATTGCAAGCCTTTGAGAGCGAGATTGAACGTAAAATCAGGGAAAAAATCAACCGGGGTACCGTCCTTTTAAATATAAATTATCAGTCTCTCCGTCAAGAATCCGAGTACGTCTTGAATAGCGACAGATTAAAAGAGTATTACAGGTTATTAACCGATATTAAAAAAGAGATTGGTTCAAAGGAGAAAATATCCGTTAATTCTCTGATGCTGCTTCCCGGTTTACTGCAAAAAGGAAAAAACGATAAGGAGGATGTAGCTGCCCTTTTATCCATATGTCTTTCTCTTATAGACGAAGCCTTAAAAAAGATGTTAGAAATGAGGGCCGTTGAAGGCAGGCATCTTGGAAGAGATATTGAACAGCGAAAAGAATTTATTCTTTCGATACTTGACAAAATAGAAATAAAGGCGCCTATGGTAGTCCAGGAATATAGTAAGCGTTTACAGAACCGGGTTGCCACGTTATTAGCAGGGACCCCTGTTGAATTAACTGATAATAACCTTTGTCGTGAAATTGCCGTCTTTGCCGAACGATGTGATATTGCGGAGGAAATCATTCGTCTCAGAAGCCATTTATATCAACTGCAGGAAACGATACACGTAGATGAACCCGTGGGCAGGAAGCTTGATTTTATTGTTCAGGAGATGTTCCGTGAAACCAACACCATGTGTGCAAAGGCAAATGATAGCGTGATGTTGAAGGATTTGGTGGATGTAAAGACAGAGATTGAAAAAATTCGGGAGCAGATATTTAACATTGAATAGAATTGATAAATCTCCTACATCGTCAAGTAAAAAGAGATATGGGTAAGTTGGTAATTATTTCAGGACCATCCGGATCTGGCAAGACAACGATATGCAAACTGCTCGAAAAAGACCCGCTGGTGAAGAAATCCATATCAATGACCACGCGTTTACCCCGCCACAGCGAAAAAAACGGAAAAGCTTACCATTTTATATCAACGAATGAATTCGAAGAAATGATTCAGAAGGGTGAGCTGGCAGAGCATGCAGAGTATTGCGGAAGCTATTATGGTACCCCCATGAATGCACTGAGAGAAGCCCTTGAGAAGGAGATTATTTATTTACTCGAAATCGAGGTGCAAGGTGCACTGCAAATTATGGAGAAGTTTCCGGAAGCGATATCGATATTTTTACTGCCTCCAGATAAAAAAACTTTGGGACAACGGTTAATTCAAAGAAATACCAATAAGAAGCAGGATGTGGAACTCCGCTTAAAAGTTGCGGATAAAGAATTAGAATACAGTGACCAGTATAAGTATAGTGTCGTGAATGACGACTTGGAAGTGACAGTTAATACTATCAGGAAAATACTAGGCCTGACGTGATCATGCCCTACCATATCATTTTAGGAGTTACCGGAAGCATTGCAGCTTATAAGGCTGTTGAAGTTGTGTCAAGCCTGATTAAACAGGGAAAACGTGTTACCGTGATCATGACATCTACTGCTCAACGCTTTGTTAATCCCGTGACCTTCCGTTCCATTTCTCAAAATCGGGTAGTAACGGATCTTTTTGTTGATAATGAGAATTACGACCCTAATCATGTATCTCTGGCAGATCAGGCGGATTTACTGGTGGTTGCGCCAGCTACAGCAAATTTTATTGGCAAGGTTGTATCCGGTATAGCAGATGATGCGTTAACATGTACCGTTATGGCAGCACGGTCACCCGTAATTATTGCTCCGGCAATGAATGACAGTATGTATTTGAATCCCATTGTGCAGGAAAATATAAAGAAATTAACAAAATTTGGGTACAGAATTATCGAACCCGAAGAGGGACGTTTGTGTACTGGTCGCATTGGGATGGGGAGATTAGCCGCAGTTGAGAAAATCGTTGGTGTAATTGAAGAAGAGCTTAACAAGAAGGGAAACAAATAAGTGAATACGATAAAGGTTAAGGTAATGAGAAAGCAGGGATGCGATGATTTACCTTTACCCCAATACATGAGTGAAGCTGCAAGCGGTATGGATTTGTATGCGGCAGTAAATACGTCTATTATGCTTGAATCCCATGAAATTAAGTTGATTCCTACCGGCATCCACATAGAATTACCTTGGGGATATGAGGCGCAAGTAAGACCGAGAAGTGGTTTGGCGCTGAAATATGGCCTGACGATCGTAAACTCTCCTGGTACGATTGACAGTGACTATCGTGGAGAGATTGGGATTATTTTATGTAATCTTGGGAAATGTCCGTTTACTGTAGAACGGGGGATGCGGATTGCGCAACTGGTGGTACAACCAGTAACCAGGGCTGAATTAATTGAAGTTGAGAATCTAGAAGAATCTCCACGCGGGGTGGGTGGTTTTGGGCATACCGGACATTAAGTTGGATTGAATATTTTTAAGTTCTCAGAAGGGATAATATGGGGATAAAACGTTTCGTACGTTGTACTACCGCGGTTATCCTTATAGCCTTTGCATTGTTTATCTTTTTAAGTTTCCTCAGCTATTCACCCAAAGATCCCCCTTTTGCAGATTATCCCATCAATAATCCTATACATAATTTTTGTGGGATGGCGGGGGCACAGGTTGCTGGCTATGCTATAGCGAGTATGGGGAGAACCGCCTACCTTATCGTTATCCTTATCGGGTGGTTGGGGGTACAACACCTTTATAAAGAGAGCATCGAATACCTTTGGGTAAGAGTGATAGGGGCTGTTTTAGTAGTATTTTCGATTTCATCCTTGCTTACCCTGGGGTGTTATTTCCTGAAAAAAGACTTAATATCTACCAACGTTGGGGGGATTTTTGGGATTGTGATTGTCTCAAGATTATACGAGTATTTCAATGGAACAGGTACCGTCATTGTTCTTGGATTAGGGTTCATTCTATCGATTATGCTCTTACTTAATTCTACCCCTATTTCACCGTTTATCAAAGAGTCAGAAACAAAATTAAAAGAAGGCGGATCAACTCCACACCGTGACTTTGAAACGAAAAAGGTTCATTCTCTTCGCCTCACAAAAGCAGCTGTGCGTAATAATTCAGACATCTTGGTTGATAACCGTGCAAAAAATCATACCGATATCTGTTCTGTAGATGCTCTCATGGAAGTAAAGAATGAGCTATGCAGATCAGGAAGTGTGTTTGAAAAAATGCAAAAACCGGATAACGGGAAACAATGCCTGGAAGAAGAGAAACACGAAGAGATAGAGATTAATGAAGAGACGGATATTTACGATACGGTGTCTGTTGGGAAAAAAGAATGTGCTTATGAACTGCCACCACGAGATTTACTGGAGAAGCCTGTCTTCAAAGAACACGCAGATGATTGGGATCAGGTCACACAACGTGCACAGGTTTTAAAAAATACCCTCGATCAGTTTAATGTAAAATCAGAGGTCGTAGAAATTGAAAGAGGCCCTGTTATAACTATGTATGAATTAGAATTGGCCCCGGGGACAAAGGTTGGCAAGGTCGTGGGACTTTCTGATGATTTGGCCATTGCGCTGAAGGCGCCAAGCGTAAGGGTTGTTGCTCCCTTGATGGGTAAGTCTTCAATCGGTATCGAAGTTCCGAATATCCAGAGGAAAATGGTGATGTTGCGAGAGTTACTGGATGCTTCTGAGGATATCCGGAAAAAGATGGCTATTCCACTTTTGATTGGCAAAGACGTGGCGGGAAACCCCGTTATATCGGATTTGGCTTCCATGCCCCATTTGCTCATTGCGGGAACAACAGGTTCTGGAAAATCGGTTTGCCTGAATTCAGTCATATTGAGTATTCTCTTCTTGCGGCACCCCACAGATGTTCAGCTCCTGCTGGTAGACCCCAAGATGGTTGAATTTTCATTATTCCGGGAAATTCCTCATTTAATAAGCCCTGTAGTGACAGACATGAAAAAAGCTGCGGCCGTGCTGGAATGGGCGGTAAACAAAATGGAAGAACGATATGCATTACTCGCCAGTGTAGGGGTAAAACACATTAACGGTTATAATAGACTGGGGATGTCCGAAATCAGAAAACGCTTAAACCCGGAAGGGGATGCCAACCTCGAAGGAGTGCCCTTCCATCTCCCTCATATTGTTGTCGTAGTGGATGAATTGGCCGACCTGATGATGGTGGCGTCCAAAGAGGTTGAATCTTCGGTAATCCGTCTTTCACAAAAATCACGTGCTGTAGGTATCCATCTCATATTGGCAACACAACGGCCTTCGGTTGACGTAATTACCGGATTAATTAAATCAAATTTACCTTCCAGGATATCGTTTTATGTTGCTTCAAAGGTGGATTCGAGGACGATTCTGGACCAAAACGGGGCGGAGAAACTCCTGGGAAGTGGCGACATGCTGTTCTTGCCACCAGGGACATCAAAGTTAGTGCGTGTCCAGGGGGCTTACGTAAGCGACGATGAGGTAAAGAATGTGGTTGAACATCTCAAAAAATGTGCAGCGCCACAGTTTAGTCAGGAATTAAAATGCTGGAAAGGCGCTTCAGATAATGACAATAGTACAAAAGACAATCTTTATAATGAGGCGGTAAGGATTATCCTTGAGACACAAAGGGGTTCTGTTTCGCTCTTACAGCGGAGATTGGAGATTGGATATTCACGGGCGGCAAAATTGATAGATTTAATGGCCGAAGATGGGATTGTGGGAGAATATAAGGGGAGTCAGGCCAGAGAGGTATTTTTAACATTAGAAGAATGGGATGCCCAAATGGCACGGATGAATCAGGAAGAAATGGATAATGTGTAATAAATTTTCAATACGAAAGGGTGATACGGACAAACTTGTTTGTACGTGCCCGATTGGCAGGTTGTTTTTGAGTGAAGAGGTTAGGAGCGTTTTTTTGTGAAATCGAAAAAGGTCGCGTTAATCAATTTAGGATGTCCAAAGAACCTGGTGGATGCAGAAGAGATACTTGGTAGGGTTGCAGGGACTGGAAGTACGATATGTCAATATCCCGAGGATGCGGAGGTGTTGATTATAAATACCTGCGGTTTTATTGATGATTCGAAGAAGGAATCCATTGATACGATCTTTAAGATGGCAAAACTAAAAGAAGACGCTTGTTGTAAAAAACTCATTGTGACAGGTTGTCTTGCTCAACGCTATCCACAGGAATTGCAGAAAGAAATCCCTGAAATTGATCACGTGGTGGGGTTAAAGGATTTTGAAAAGCTAACCGAATTGTCAGGCTCTGACCATAAAAGAAAATTAACCTCGTCAGCACAGTGCAGTGATGATTGGCGAAATCGTATCAGATTGACCCCGAAGCATTACGCCTATCTCAGGATTTCCGATGGATGTGATAATCGATGTACTTACTGTGCCATCCCTGGTATACGGGGAAGCTTTCACAGCCGGACGATAGAGAATATCCTGGAAGAGGCGCAACAGATGGCATGCGAGGGGGTAAAGGAAATCAATGTTATTTCCCAGGATACTACCTCGTACGGTGTTGACTTGTATGGTAAACAGCAGTTGCATGTATTATTGGAGAAACTTTCAGGGATAGATGGTATTGAATGGATACGGATACTCTATACTCATCCAAGGCATTTTTATCCAGAGCTTATTCATGCTATAGGTCGATATGATAAGATCTGTAAATATATCGATCTCCCTATTCAACACATTAATGACGCTATTCTTAAGGAGATGGGGAGGGGAGTGACACACGCAGACATAGAGACGCTGATTGATGATTTACGCAGTCACACTCCACAACTATTTTTGAGAACCTCTGTTATTGTAGGATTTCCTGGAGAAACAGATGAACATTTTGCAGAGCTTCTAGCATTCATAACAAGTGCCAAGTTTGAAAGGTTGGGGGTATTTACCTATTCTAAAGAAGAAGGTACGCCTGCCGCATCCTTCAAGAAACAGGTACCAAAAGAGGTAAAGGAACAGCGGTTAAAGGAAATCATGATTGCACAACAAAAAATTATTTTGAAAAAACACAAAAAACTCGTAGGGACGACAATCTCTGCTATGATAGATGAGAAGAGCAAAAAGAATGGACAATGGCTTGGGAGAACGTACGGGGATGCGCCTGATGTGGATAGTAAAGTTATTATTCAAGAAAATCATTTGGAAATTGGCGATATTACAAATATGATGATTACGGGTACTGCAGGATATGACCTGCTAGGAGCGATAGTTAACCACAAAGTCGCAAAGAACGCAAAAGAATATCTGAAGTGATAAAGAATAGAATAAAGAGAATTACTAATAGGGACAGGGGTTAAGAGTTGGGGGGATGTGAAACACCAATACTTTTTTTCCCTTCATTAGCCTTTAAAGCTTTGTGCCTTTGCTGTGGTGTGAATTGTTTCAAAAATAGAAAATAGAAAAGAGGAATGAATGAGCTCATTTGATTTTACAAGATGTCCGGCATTCAATCTACCCAATCGATTAACCTTATTGAGGCTTTTGCTGGCCATTGTATTTTTTATATTCCTGTCATACCGTTATTACAATGTTGCTCTTGGTGCTTTTTTATTCGCCTGGCTAACCGATTGGCTGGATGGTTATTTGGCGCGCAAAAAAGGTCTCCTCACAGATTTCGGGCGTATTGCAGACCCGTTTGTAGATAAGATTATTGTCTGTGGCGGATTTATATTACTCATACAGCATGGTCAGGATATCATTCCGCCGTGGATGGTGGTAGTAATTGTAGCGAGAGAATTTTTGGTTAACAGTCTCAGAAGCTATTCAGAATCAAGGGGGATTGAATTCGGGGCAACCATATGGGGGAAGGCAAAGATGTTTGTGCAATCGCTCACCATTAGTCTCATCTTGCTGTTCTTCGCATATCTCAACCATCTGGTAGTCATCAAACAGGGGATTATTATTATGCTCTGGCTCACCCTAATTATCACCTTGGTTTCGGGGATTAAATATATGGTTAAAGCTGGTCCTGCGATCCTGGCGAAGTAGCTGATTGCATTTGTGTGATTCTCTTAGTTTTAACTCATCTAGACCGGATAAAACAGAACCAAGAAGTTTTAATAATTTTCAAACCCAAATCTCAACCGATAAATTCGAAATGAATTTCAAATTACAATGTCCAATGATCGAAACTCTTTGTTTGAAATTTTATTGTTTATTGAGATTTGTTTGTTATTTGGTATTTATTCGGATTGATGACAGAGGGGGTAAAATATTTTGCTAAAAAAGAAATAAGTGTTTAGGTACTATCCTCCTTCGAAATCCTCCTTAAATACATCTTCTAAATTTACGATAAAATCCTTTAAAACATTAGACTTAATGGTTCCGTGTCCACCTTCATCCATATAGCCTTCTGAAAAGAGTGTGTATACACCTTTTCCATTCAATGACAATACCTCTATGCACTTCATGTAGGGATTGACTATCCAATATTCTTTTACCTTAAATGTTGCGTATAAATCTTTCTTCTCATAGACGTCTCTGTGTTGAGTAGATGGAGAGACTATTTCCACAATTAAGTCGGGCGGACCAAAAACCCCTTTTTTCTTGATAATAGCTCTATTTTCTCTTGAGATAAATAGGATATCAGGCTGTACTACATTCACTTCATCTAACACGACATCAGTAGGGGCGTCGACAACGTAACCCAAATCTTTTTTTTCAACAAATCGCATGATTAAAAACTGCATTCTTGCAGATATTAGTTGGTGATTAAATTCTGGCGCAGGAACCATCATCGATAATCTACCTCCTAAAATTTCGCATGTCTTATCATCTGCTAAATTCAGGTAATCCTCATAAGTCCATAGTTTTTCTTCTATAATATGTGTCATCTTTATTTCCTCCTTCCTTAAAAATTATAGGAGTTCAGCTATCCGTCGAGACGCAAAGAGATCAAAGTTTATAATCAAGCCTGTCTTATTTTTGAATTACTCATTTATTGCTTTGATAGATAAAATTCTTCCACGTATACAACTTATACTTGGACTGTCTCGTTGTCAAGTAATAATATTGATCTCAAAATGGCGATATTAAGCAGGAGACCTGTGTTCTGAATATGATGGGTTTAAAAAAAAGAGTTATCTTTGAGAGAAACATTCTCTGGGGTTTGATACTTCCAGGTTTGATATATTTTAAGCTACTTTTACCCCGACACACATCTTTATTGCAGTGTTTAATTCTTTTAATAAATCTTCGAGGTTAACGGGATTAATCTGCACTGCTTGTCCGAGGCTGATTGTTCTGGCAAGAGTATTTCTGAGGATGGGATTTTTTAGTTGTTTGAAACCGAACCCCACCAATATATCCAGGGTTTGAGGATACTGCTTGATGAGTTGGTAGACATTGGTACCGGCAGTTGCGATCTTAATTTGATCAGAAGACTCTTCGTCGGTGTCAAGTTGCATGGTCTGCCATGCATTGATGCCAAAGCAAAACATGGCTGCATATTCAAAAAAGCCGCTGATTCCCATAAAAGCATAGACTTGAGGATAAAGCAGCGTGGCAATTGGTTGGGCGGTAACTCTGAATACACACCCAATATTTATGAGTATAAAAGTAGCATTCAAGAGTTTCGTACTGCACAATTTTACCCCTTTACTCAAAGGAATCATCTTGGAGGCGCAGCCAAGTATCATCATGCTAATGAACCCAACGAAGATGGCGTGTCGGTAAGCCCCAAACAAGGCATGAGGCACCTGCTCACCCGACAAGGCCTCGTAGATCGTAAAAGTCAACAACGCGCTTTCCGAAACAAATAACCAGATGAGCGCAGCCCTGATATATTTTCTAAATCCAGTCGGTAAATTGGTTGGGTTCTTAACCGTCTTTCTGCTGTCGAATAAATTTAAATTATAGATAAATAAAAAAACTCCCAGCGTCTCCAGAATTCCCGCCAGGCAGAAAATTACGGTAAAAAACCCATGAAGATTCGTCGTATATTCCCGGTAAAATCCGGATATCGTTTTTAAGGCAATAGAGATATTCAATCCATATAAAACGTATATGTTAATTTTCCTGTTGGGTTCCTGTATACCCAGGAAAATAGGCAAGGTCTTTGTGAATATTCCGATAATAACCATACAGGCAAATCCTACGATCTGTATATGCCGAATAGGGTTCTTAAAGACCTCCGGGATTTCAGTGTTTCCTACGATATTAAAATGGAAGTATAAAGCAACGAAGGCAATGGCCTGGAGGACAAACCAGAGATAACTGGACAGGAGAAACCCTTCGTAGATTTCAAATTTCTTTTTTTCTGAGGAAAAATATGTCATGCAAATAACATAAATAAAAAGAGCTATTGATGCAGCTTGAAATGCACATCCAATTAAGGCAGGAATCTTAAACAAAAACAAACCTGAGTAATAAGCAATCGTCTTAAAGACAAAGGAGAGAAAGATACCTGCCACCATCAAAAAAAATGATTTGTAAGCCAATGGTGTGCTATAGAGCATGGAATTCCAAAATTTAGGTAGGGCAAAATATGATATGCCCATGATGAACAGGCCAACCCATCCGTATACCTGGGTATCACCGTGTGTTTCGATAAGTATCCATGATACAGAAGTCATTGAATTCTGGAATGCCATGTAAGCCAATAGAGAAGCACCATAAAGACAGCCTGTTGAAAGTACGATGAGAATGGATGTTTTTACAAACATCTCATAGACATGTTCGGTTTGTGGTTTTGTGATTACAACGTCACTGTTTGAATCGACTTCTCCATCGATAAGTTTTTGCAGGTCGTCAATCAATTTGGCAGAGCTGATATTGTGCATCTTGGCGAAGAAGGAAAGGGGTTTGTCGGGGAGGATATTACCACCGCACATAATACCATAAGTCTCAAAGATGCGCCGGGTTATAGGGAAATTTTCAATAACCTCTTTGACGGTATTTTCCTGGCGTATCCTTTCCATAAGCCGTGGTTCCTTAATGTTTTTTGTAAAACGATCGCACGCTTTGCACAATAACATTGGAGAAACCATCTCGTAATGTATTTGGCATAGCGTGGTAATATGAAACAATTGTTAAGTAGTAATATATCAGACGTATAAAGTGGTGTCAATGACTTTCTATAATCAGGTATTTTACGGATTAGTGCGAGAAAAGCATTCTCGTTCCAATGAGATACCCTGAAGGCTTAATGTTGCTTGAGAATAGGCGTTTCCGCCTTTTTGTTTTGCTTAGTTCTGTCTATTTTGTTATTTTTAGTAAACAACCTATTGAAATATTGGTTCTATTTAAATCCAAAGACGGGAACAATTCCCAATACATGCGAAGTATTGCAATAACAAATCAAAAAGGGGGCGTGGCCAAAACAACGACCACCGTAAATCTGGGTGCCTGCCTTGCGCACCTTGGTAAAAAGGTACTTTTGATTGATTTGGATCCCCAAGGGAATCTCAGCTCCTGGTTAGGCCTTGACATCCACAACCTCGAACGGTCTATGTTCAACGTGTTTCTGGAAGAAGTCTATTTTGAAGAAATTCTTACGAAGACATGCGTTGAGAACCTGACCCTGGCGCCTGCCAATGTAGCATTGGCAGGTGTTGAAAGGATTCTCGCCCATGAAAAAGGGAGAGACCTCATTTTGCGCAAACGCTTATTGCCTGTTGTAAACAAATACGATTATATTATGCTGGATTGTCCCCCTTCGCTGGGGCTAATTACTATCAATGCATTAACCTTTGTCAAAGAGGTCTTTATTCCTTTAGAAACAAAGGTGTTGGCGTTAAATGGTCTCGTAACCCTTATGAATACGGTACAAGTGGTAAAAGAGAGGTTGAATCACAACCTTGAGGTGACAGGGATCATTGCCTGCCGGTTCGATAGCCGGACAAACCTCAGTAATGAAGTGTATAATCAAATTAAAGAGCGTTTTAAAGAAAAGGTTTTTAATTCGATTGTTAGAGAAAATACACGCCTGGCTGAATGCCCTATCTCCGGAAAGCCGATTACCCTGTACGCACCGGATAGCCCCGGCGCCGTCGATTACATGAATTTAGCGAAAGAGATGTTGGAAAGAGAAAAAATATAGTTTTGTTGAATCATGCACCTGCTTCTAAATCATGATTACAGGAGGATTCATAAATGTCTTCAAAGATGAATCTTCGAACATTGTTTCAAAATAGAGTCATGCCTCTGTAAAATATTTCCAACAAACCATTCACTGCTCTCGACCACGATCTTTGTTTGGCATTTATTTTGCTAGCTAATTGCCCGGTTGTTAACAACAAGCATTGAGATGACCTTGTTTGAGCAACACTTTTTTATATAGCACCCTTATTTACAAAAAACCTATTATCCATAGTGAATCATAAAAAGCAAAGATCAATGAATGGTTTAGTTTGTTCTATGGTATTTTGGTCTATACTCATAGTTACC
>JAUPKS010000373.1 GCA_030837315.1 Planctomycetota bacterium | reverse complement strand
GCTATTTTACAAATCCCTCACCTCCTTTACGTTCGACTGAGCTCACGACGAAGTCTAATGGGGACTCTCTATGCCATACATCGTATAACCCGCTTAAATAAAATGAAAATTCCTATACAATCAAGTTAACAGAAGTTGTATGATGGAAACTGGTTGCAGTCATGCTGGGTCATGACATGACACGAGATACTATTCCTCAGTCCTCTTCATAAACTTTAGCGCCGCAGAATTGATGCAATATCGAAGGCCGCTTGGAGGTGGACCGTCATCAAATACGTGACCGAGGTGCGCATCACACCGGCTGCAGGTGACTTCAGTTCTTATCATACCATAGCTCGTGTCCACAATAGATTTAACGTTTTGCTCCGAAATCGATTCCCAAAAGCTTGGCCAACCTGTCCCGGAATCAAATTTTGATTCTGACCTGAATAATTCATTACTACAACACGCACATTGAAATATCCCTTTTTCTTTAAAATTGTTGTATTTGCCTGCAAAGGGTGGTTCTGTACCTTTTTTTCGAGTGATCTTATATTGTTCCGGTGTAAGGAGTCGTTGCCATTCGCCTTCGCTTTTGATTATTTTTTCAGACATATTCGTCCCTTTCTGATCAAAACTCGTGGAGTTACTTTCTGTCGTTGTTCCTCTTTGCTTTTCAATGGTTTTGGATTTATTGCAGACAAGCAATATACTTAAAAACAAAAAAGGAATGAAAAGCAAGCAGGACTTCATAAGTCTGTTTAATCCCAACAATAAAATCATCCTTTAATCGGTTGAAAATCAACCAGAACAGGTAGTTTGCTTGACGGTTCCTCAAGCAATTGTATGGCGACCTCCAGCACTGCATGTTGACGTTTTGGATTTTCTGGTGTGTCCAGAGGATAGCCGTGGCGAAATGGCACAAACAAGGCGCGTGGTGGACGTACACGTTCTGCAACCTCTCGTAGCAATTGTATTGCTACCGTCGCAATTCCCTGCCGTTCTAGTTCCGCAGCTATCAGACCCACGGTCTGGTTGCACATTGGTCAGACCGGAACCAGGAGAACCACATCGACACCATCAGATACCAGCAATCGTGCGGCGGCGGATGCTGTGTATTGCACCAAACGTCCTGGTGCTGTGATCGAGCCCATAAAGGAAAAGTGCCGGTGATTTACTGAGCGGTTTGTTCGGTGTTGCCCATGGAACCGGATCAATCCGTCGCCACGGATATGCCTTGAGAAACAACCGTACCGGAATACTAAACTCGTTCAGTTCACCCACGATGTGTATCACCAACACGTGCGATAAATATCATTTACTCCTCAGAACGCAGAACTGACCGTCTCATGCATTTTGTCTTACCTCTATGATGTTTCGATTCAAAACGGCGCTTCTTCGATGCCAGCGTGGGCCGCGTTTGCCAACGGGTTTTTGGCTTTTCGGCTGCCTTGCGGAGCAATTCTACAAGACGGTTGATTGCATCCAGACGGTTTCGATCTTGTGTTCGGAAGCGCCTGGCGTCGATAATAAGTACGCCTTCTTCGGTAATACGCCTGCCAGAAAGACGTACTAAACGTTCACGAATATCAGCAGAAAGAGCGGGAGAATTACGTGCATCGAAGCGGAGTTGAACGGCTGTGGCTACCTTGTTAACATTTTGTCCACCAGGACCGGAAGCACGGACGAATTCCAGATGAATTTCTCCCTCGTCAATTGCAATAGTGCGTGTGACCTTAATCACGTCTCTTGATTTCTCCCCATTCAATTATCAAACCGGAAAAGCAGCTTTAGTGTATTTAATAAATCACGGTACTCGTGCCGATTGTCAGCTCGAAGTCTTTTCGCTCTCACTAATCGTTACCTTTGTCATTGTATCGCCTTGACGAATTGTATTTACGACATCCTGACCGCTGATTACTTTGCCAAAGACCGTATGCATGCCATTAAGATGAGGCTGGGGCGAATGTGTGATAAAGAATTGACTTCCGTTAGTGTTTGGGCCGGCATTGGCCATTGAAATAACACCTGTGTCGTGGGTCAGAGGATTCCCTTTTATTTCATCTTCAAACCTATATCCTGGCCCTCCCCTTCCCGTACCTGTGGGGTCTCCTCCCTGGATCATGAAGTTGCTGATTACCCGATGGAATGATACACCATCATAAAAGCCCTCTCTGGTCAGAAAGACGAAATTATTAACAGTTTTTGGAGCGTTTTGGGGAAAGAACTCTATCTCAATTGTGCCCCTATTGGTCTCAATTGTTGCATGGTAGGTCTTCTTGAGGTCGATCTGCATTGCCGGTGGGCTGTTCCACTCTTTCTTCGACACGTTGACTCCTTTCTTACAATATTTAAAAGTAGTTATCTGCGGACATCTGTGATATTTTGTATCCTAATTTAAGACACTCGTCTAAATTTTAAAAATTATATCACTTCAAAAACCTTAACGCAACGTCAATAAATTCAATTTATCCGTTAAATATATGGTCAATAGTTGAAATGGGACTCGTGACTTTGTTATTATAATGATCAATAATATTTTTCTCTTGTAATTTGCAGGTAGGTGTAATTGCACCCCAGAGAAGGATAAATCTCTTTCTAGAGTAACGAAAGAGTATAACATTATGATTACCATTGCCTATATTCTTTCCTCAGTATTGTTTGTCTTTGGTGTTAAGGAAATCACTTCACCAAAAACTTCATACCGTGGCAACATACTTGCCATGACTGCAATACTCATTGCTATCATGATCACACTTTTTGACAGGAAGATACATGACTTCAGTTTTATTATTGCGAGTAGTTTCATCGGAAGCACAATTAGTGTCGTTACTGTCAAAAAGGCTAAGCTGTCTGCTGTGCCTCAGATGGTAGCGTTTTACAACGGACTCGGTGGAGGAGCGACAGTTTTTGTTGCAGTGGTAGAATACTATCACCTGGTAACTGAGCCACAACTTAACATTATCATTTCCATAGTACTTGGTTTCCTCGTTGGTATTGTGCTGCTGACTGGCAGCCTTGTTGTATACGCCAAATTACAGAACTTTTTCAAATCGGCGCCGGCAGTTTTCGAGACAAAACATTCGATTCATTTACTCCTATTCGCTTTCTGCATCATATTTTGTGTTGTAATTTCGCTGAGTCAGACCAGTGGAGTATATCTCATAGGTTTTTTTGTTGTTTCTTCAGCGCTGGGGGTACTGATTGTTGTTCCGATTGGCGGCGCCAATATACCGGTGGTCACGTCTTTGCTGATCTCATACTCTGGTTTGGCTGCTGCTGCATCAGGGTTTATCGTTTCTAACAATATTCTCTTTCTCAGCGGTACGATCATCGGCGTTTCAGGTATTATACTAACCTTTATTAAATGTAAAGCCATATACCGCTCTTCGATAGACGACGCACTTGAAGTAACAAAAGTGAATGTTTTGGGAAATAACAAGAAAATTGGAAAACCAAGGGTCATAGCATACACACCAGAAGATGCGGTAATGATGCTTGATGACGCACAATCAATTATTATTATTCCTGGATACGGTCTTGCAGTTGCTCAGGCACAATACATTCTCCATACCTTGGAGAATGCACTCATTGAGAAAGGAGCTCACGTCCGTTACGCAATACATCCTCTTGCGGGGCGTATGCAAAAACATATGAACATCCTACTGGCAGAAGCAAAGGTGCCACACGAACTTCTTTTCGAGCCGGATACGATAAATGATGATTTTCAGAATACCGATATTGCATTGGTTGTTGGCGCTAACGATATTATTAATCGCGCCGCATATACGGTTAATAATTCGCCCCTGTACGGTATGCCAACCCTCAATGCAGACAAAGCCAGGACAGTAATCGTGTGCAAGAGAAGTCTGAAACCTGGTTTTTCAGGTGTGGACAACGAATTGTTTTATAACCCGAAAACTCTGATGATTTTTGGTGATGCTAAGGAAAGCATTACTGAAATGGTAAAGTTGCTGAACACATGACCCGGAAAAGCCACATTTCGATAACAATTCATCTTTTGTGTGAGTTACTACTTCGGTACGAGGCAAACCCATCCACCTTAAACAATACGCTATTAACTATCGTTTATCCATCTTGATGTTTGTCTGGTTTTGATACCCCCGCTTCATGAAATGTGGCCATTTCATGTAATAATTTCACTCCCGCTTCTACCAGGTTCATACCCAGTGCTGCACCAGTTCCTTCACCCAACCTCATGTTTAAATCTAACAAGGGAATTTTGTTCAGCAGATTTAACATGACTCTGTGCCCCCTTTCTGCTGATACATGAGAGGCTATTAAATACTTGTTTACTTTAGGTTCGATCGCGTGGGCTATTAAAGCACCTGCTGTAGAAATAAAACCATCCAGAACTACTGGAATACGATAGCGCGCAGCACCTAAACATAACCCGGCAAGACCTCCAATCTCATACCCCCCAACCTTCGCTAACACATCTATTGCGTCGTTTGGATTGGGTTGATTTACATCGATTGCTTTTTTTATCACATGAATTTTTCTCTGTATCGATTCTTCATCTAATCCTGTACCGCGGCCTGTTGCCGAGACAACATCCATCCTGCCTAAAACAGAGAGTATTGCGCTACTCGGTGTCGTATTGGCAATTCCCATGTCGCCCGTGCCGACAATATCAATTCCTTCTGCAAGTTCTTCCTCAATCAATTCAATACCAGCTTCGATGGACTGAATAGCCGCGTCCCTTGACATTGCTGGTCCTACCGCCATATTATTTGTTCCCAGTCCGATCTTCTTTATCTTTAAAAGAGGGTGCGCCTTCAGATAAGACGCAACCCCGCAATCAACCACAATCACCTTTGCACCGATATGGCGTGCCAGGACATTGATAGCTGCCCCCCCTTCTAGAAAATTTTGCACCATTTGTCCTGTAACTTGTTGCGGGAAAGCGCTGACACCTTCTTCCACAACGCCGTGGTCTCCTGCTATGGTGAATATTTTTTTATGTGCGATTTTACAGATAACGCTACCCTTTATTGATGCATAGAGTACTGCTAACTCTTCCAGCCGTCCCAGACTTCCTCGTGGTATGGCAAATCCTTTAAATTTTGTCTGAATTTCGCCCAGGGGGTCTATCAAAACATCTTCTATATGCTCTAAGGTACGTTTTAATAGTTTCATGTAAAAAGGTTTTAAAACTCCGATATTTAATAAGTTATGATAATAGTTTTAATCTAAAGTATTTTAAGTTTTCGCCGATAATTACGAGATAAACGGCATAGCATTACTCTATAAATAATTTATTTTGTGCCTGTCCGTTTTAGCTCCTGCCTGCACTATGGCCAATTTTATATACACACACAAGACATTTCAAGCAAATTTAACATGAATAATTCATTACATCGAGTCGAAGATGCCTTATTGAATAGTGGTATCATAAATCAGGAACAACTGGATAAGGCCAAAGAGATCCAAAACAAAGAAAACATTCCACTGGAAACTGTGCTTGTAAAACTTGGATATTCGACTTATCCTGAAATTATTCAATGCCTGTCTGCACAATATGATTTACCGGTAATTGACTTGGATAAAGCCCATATTCCTCCTGAAATGATGAGCTTATTACCCCTACCACTTATAAAAAAACATGGTATAGTACCGATATCAAAAAATAATGGTGATATTACCATTGCCGTAAGTAGTCCGCCCGATCTTGGATTTTTTGACAACCTGCGCTTTCTGTTAAACGCAGATATTAAATGTGTCCTTACCACACAGGAAAACATAAAGAATATTATTCATAAATATTTTGATCAGGAACCTTCAGAAACGGTTGATACACTGCTGAAAGAATTTACTGTCCCTGAAACACCTGTACGTAAAGCAGATGGCGAGCGAATGCATACGCCACAGACAGAGGCTAAAGCCGCGGAATCAGAAGATGAAGGCCCTGTTATTCAACTCGTTTCTTTGATTATCAACAAAGCCGTTTCCTCCCGCGCTAGTGATATCCATGTCGAACCTCTTTCAAATAGATTGCGTATCCGATACCGTATCGATGGTGTATGTCAAGAGGTGGACGTTCTTCCCAAACATCTTCAGGATTCTATTATTTCCCGAATTAAGATACTGGCCAGCATTGATATTGCAGAAAAGAGGAGACCACAAGATGGTAGTATTAACCTGAAAAATGCAGGGAAAGATTTAGACATCCGTGTATCGTGCTTACCTTCTATTTATGGAGAAAGCGTTGTCATGCGTCTCCTTGAAAAATCGGCTATATTGATGAGCCTGAAAAATCTGGGATTTTATGAAAACGACGACAAGCGTTTTCAATCTATCATCAAGAGGCCAAATGGTATATTGCTTATTACCGGTCCTACGGGAAGCGGTAAAACGACTACCCTGTATGCTACCATTCATGATCTCAATAAACCCGACACAAAGATTATTACTGCAGAAGACCCCGTGGAATATACACTTCCTGGGGTCAACCAAGGCGAAGTGAATGAAAAGATCGGGTATAGTTTTCCTGCGATTTTAAGAACGATGCTCCGCCAGGATCCTAATATTATTCTTGTAGGAGAGATTCGCGATGCTGAGACAGCGGATACTGCTATTACTGCGGCCTTAACCGGACACCTTGTCCTTAGTACCCTTCATACAAATGATGCACCTTCAGCCATTACAAGACTTATTGATATGGGAATAAAACCCTTCCTTGTTGCTACATCTTTGCAGGGTATTATGGCTCAACGCCTGGTTAGAAAAATTTGTTCTCAGTGCAAGGAACCTGTTGTCTATACGACTGAGCAATTATCAGAAATGGGATTTGAAGCAGAAGCTTTGAAAGAAGCCGTATTTTATAAAGGGAAAGGCTGCCGGCTTTGCAATAATATTGGATATCAGGGCAGATTAGCTATTTATGAACTGTTAGATATGAATGAGACTTTACGTGACATGACATATCATGTGGCTGCAGCAAATGAGATTAGAAAAGCCGCCCGGACACAGGGAATGACAACACTTAAAGAGGACGGGCTGAGAAAGGCAAAAGATGGGAAAACCACGCTAGAAGAGGTGTTTAGAATTACCGGAATAAATGATTAGCTAAGATAAATCGTCACATAACAAAAATACTACGAGTATGCAAGTACAAGAGAAACCAAAAATAGATTTAAAGACTGAAGCCAAGAAAAGACTTTTTGGACAGTTATTGAAAGACAAAGGATTTGTAACTGAAGAACAAATTCGGGAAGCCCTGGCTATACAAAAGCAGAAAGGCGGTCTGCTCGGCGACATACTTGAAAGTCTTCGCTACGTATCGCATAAACAGATTATGCAGGCGTTAGGAGAACACCTTGGGTTAGAAATTGTTGATATAGAGAACATAGAAATACCGAGCGAGATTATTAATTTGATACCCCATGCCATCGCTCACCTATATCGTTTAATTCCTATAGACATTATAGACTACACACTCACCGTTGCTCAGGATGATGCATTGAACTTCGAAACGATAGATGATTTAAGGTTGATACTTAAGCATTCAATAAAACCCGTACTC
>JAUPKS010000372.1 GCA_030837315.1 Planctomycetota bacterium | reverse complement strand
TGTCTCATATCAGAAATTGCTTTGCTTCTACTGAAATACACTGCACGCATCAGATATTTCTTTCAAAAAACTAACGTGTTACTAATTTTGTTCTTTTGGCTTGCTACGGTTTCAGATATTTTCTCCCATGGCCCGAGTAAATACCTCGTTAGAATTTTACTTTTGGTACTTCTTTCTCAGCCTCGGCAACCTCAAAATACTTCGCCTCGGTAACCCCGGCACGTGAGGCAAAGAACCGGCCATAAAAGCTTTTAATATACGTATTGACTTCCCTGACAGCGTCATTGTACCGTTTGCGTTCTACGGAGATGCGGTTTTCCGTGCCTTCCAGGGTATCCTGCATCTTAAGAAATGATTCGTTTGCCTTTAAATCCGGATAAGTCTCACGAAACATTAAAAGTCGAGATAAAAAACCTTCGATTTGTGTTGCAGCTTTGGCCTTGTCTTCTACCGTTCCTGCACTAAAATACCCCTTACGGGCCTCAGCGAGGTTTTCAAAGATTTCCTTTTCGTGCGAGGCGTAACCCTTCACGGTCTCCACAAGGTTGGGAATAAGATCGTAACGCCTCTTGAGTTGCGTGTCTACCTGAGACCATGCATTCTTTACATCTTCATTGAGGGCAACAACTTTATTATACCCCTTAATATACCAAATACCGAAGATAATGCCCACACATACGATAACAGCAATAACAGGTAATACCTTCTTCATAATAATCTTCCTAATCGAATGAAACTATGTTAAACCACGAAGTTCACAAACGGCACAAAATGAAAGTATAAAGAATCTACAATCTTAGATTTACGATTTGGGATCTTAAATCACAAATCGTAAATCATAATTTATTACCAGCGCCCTGAAGCGCCCCCGCCACCAAACGAACCGCCGCCGCCTCCTCCAAAGCTGCCAAATCCTCCAAATCCACCAGATCCAAGCCCCCCCGGTCCTCCAAAGATAATTGGTGGACCGCCCCAATGCGAAGAGTGACGTCTTCGGTTAAACAGATAGCTGATAAAAAATGGCAATAGAACAAGCATGAGTAACAATGAAAAGAATGGATTCTGGCGTCCAGAAGCCTTTTTCCTCAACTGAGCCATAGTGGGCATGCCCGTAATCTTCACGCCGTTTTCTTCTGCAATCTTATGAACCATAAGAGCTGCACCCTGGAATATGCCTTCACCAAATCGTCCCTTTTGAAAATTGGGCACAAAATACGTCCGTCCAACGGTACCACAAAAGCTATCGGGTAATACTCCCTCGAGTCCATATCCAACCTCAATCCTATACGCGCGATCATCCTTTGCTATAACACAGAGAACTCCATTATCTTTTCCCTTTTGACCCAATTTCCATTTGGTAGCAAGTTCTGTCGCATATATTTCAATAGGAATATCCCCCGTCGTATTGATTGTAAGGATGACCATCTGGGCACCCGTCTTCTGTTCTAACTCCTGGAGATAGCCGTTAAGACTAGTTTCTATGGTGTCACTGACAATAGTTGCCCTGTCTTCCACATACCTCTGAGGAACAGGCAAGTCCTGCGCTGTTGCAATTGAACAAAGGCACAATGAAAAAACGAAAAGGCCAACATACCGGTAAAAATTCTGCCTACGCAGGTTTGATCTCAAATTCATCTACCTTTTTAATAAGTGTATCTAACACGCGATACAGTTTTTCAAATATCTCCTTGAGAGATTCTGCCGATGGATGGGTATCCTGAGACTTTATTTCAAGCAGCTTTTTATATACACCCAGGTCTATATCAAAGAGATTTTCTACGGCAGAAAGTACGGCTCCTTTTTCTTTGGGAAGCTTCTGGTCGAACAAAAAGAGTATGCCGTGAAATTCGGGAAAATATCCGGAAAGTGATCCTACAAACATGTCCGTTAAGGCAGACTTATTTCCCATTGCCTTTATGTAACCTTGACAAATATGCTGGAGTTTTCCCTTCAATTCCCGTTCGCATTGGAGCCGGACATCGGCTTTTCCAATCGATATATTCTTTAAGACATCTTCGCCATAGACCAGTTGATGTATCAGTTTCATCTCAAGGAATTCTAAGGGGAATACTTCTAATGATCTATCGATGTAATCACGGGTCATGATGAGCGGTGCACGTACTCTTTTTTTCCCGTAGCGCTTACCCAACGTTGCAATAAAATCAAAAAGCGGAACTTTGATCTCTTTTACAACAAGTAACGTATTGATATCGGAGTATTTTGGGTGAAAGTCTTTTGTTACGGCGCTGCCAATGACATATATCGAAATGACATCTTCCTTGCAATGGTTTAAGATGTCCAGGAGGAAAGGTTCTATATTTTTTTGCACTTGTTCCGATAGGTTGGCTGTTTTAATATTTTCCATGTAGGTATGATTGTGAACACCGATAATAAACCTTATACTATATCGTCATGGCTGGTTACTTGCTATTGCCTTGTTCTTCCAGCTTTTTTCTTAATGCAGCATTCTCCTTTTTGGTTGCCTCTAAATCAAAGAGTAAATACGTTACATGTAGTCTCAATGAATCAAGGGTATCCTGGAATATCACTAAACTCTTTTGAAGGTCGTCGTATTTCTTACCAATCTCATCCCCCAGCATCTCCAAACTCTTTCTCTTTGCCTCTGGGAATCGTTTGATCTCTTCAATCAAAGCCAATAGCCTTTTCTGAAAAACTTCTTCGTACATAATCTTCCTCCCCCTAAACCAATCATTCCATTCATTGTGCGGCAAGCAGCACGTTAGGCAACAATGCAGTGTGCCTCTAAAAGACAGAGACATCAACCTTCATAACTCCCAGAATATAAGTGACATCCTTTTAAAAGTCAAGGTTTAAAATATTAGATTAGAAATGCCCGTAAAAAACTCCTTAAAATTTGAAATTGACAATCTCCGCCTTTATAAATATAATTAATTTTCAAAAAAATAATGTTATTTTTGATTCGACTAAAAAATTTGCCGCAATCATTTGTTGTGGCAATTTTCTTTTAAGGAGCATGTAATTGGAGTGGGATAAGACTGCATCGCTGCTAATGGAAAAAGTTCCTCCCTTTGTGCAAAAAACCGTCCGTGAAAAGATCGAGACACTTGCCCGTGAGCGTGGGAAGAACCTGGTGACTGAGGATGAGGTTATGGCCGCCCGTGAATCGTTTATGGGTAGGCCGCAGCATATTGCATCATCCCAGGGCGCAGTTGCAAAAAAACCCATAGACGACAAAAAACTCTCCATCCTCAAAAAATATCCAAAATATTTTGATAAAGACGGGAATCCGGTTCTCTATCAGATAAAATCCTGCAGGGGTGCAGAGGTCAATTGTCCATTTCTCATCACTAATTCCAATATCCTGGCTGATAAACTCCGGAACAGATTAGAGGAATTGCATTTTACTGAAAAATTGATAGATAAGATTGAAGGACAAATCCTTCCCCACCACACAATGAAACTCGCCGTAGCGGGATGTCCGAATAGCTGTTCCATGCCGCAAATCAAGGATTTTGGAGTCCATGCATTAGAACCTGTTTATGTTGATCCCGATTGCGAATGCACGGAGTGCATGAAATGCGTAGAAACCTGCAGGGAGGACGCGATTACTATACAGGGTGGGCAGGTATCCATTGACAAAGATAAATGTGTACACTGCGGGCTCTGCGCCAGGGTATGCCCTGCCGGCTCAATAAAGACTTCGGAGAAAAAATATCGGGTAATGATTGGTGGGAAAGTGGGACGTCATCCCAGGTTTGCCCTTGACGTATTGACGCAGGCAGAAGAATCCACGACACTGAAGGCATTAGATGTATGCGTGGATATGATACTTTCAAGTAAAACAGAACATCGTTTTCGAACACTTATAGAACAACACGGAATTGAGGAAATTAAAAAAAGGATATGATACTCAGCGATACCGATAGAAAGATACTGCACCGCTTACAGTCCAACCTGCCTCTCGTATCAAGGCCGTTTCTGGAATTAAGCAAAGAACTTGATTTAGACGAAGATATCATCATTGAACGGATCAAATTTATGATTGAGAAGGGGTACGTGAGGAGGCTTGCACCCATCATAAATACGCAAGCTATGGGCAGGGAAGCAACCCTTGCCGCTGTGAAAGTTCCAGAAGACCGCATCGATGAAGTGAGTGCAATCATCAACGAATATAGTGGCGTGTCTCATAATTATCTCAGGAAAGGGAAAAATAAACACATCCCTTACAATATGTGGTTTACCATGTCAGCTAAGGACGACGAGGAACTTCGCAGCAGACTGAAAGAAATCGAAGACCGAACGGGACTAACCGTACGAAGTTTACCCACAACAAAAAAATTTAAGATCGGTGTTCGTTTTAAAATTTATTAATCGTATAGGTATTTTCATTCCGGACGCAGTAAACACGGCTCATCAGGACAGCTAAAACTCCAGGGGTACATCGCAATGTGTCCCAGGATGGTATCTGTCACAATCTGTGTCCTGGCTTAATTCTGAGGAATCTCCATAGTAAAGGGTGGCACGGACAAACTCGTTTGTCCGTGTTTAATTAAATTATGACAAATAAAACAGAAGACATCGACATTAAACTTATTAAACACATTCAGGAAGGTTTACCGGTCACGAAAACTCCATATAAAGACATTGGGCTGGCATTGGGAATGCCAGAGGATGAAGTAATACAAAGGCTCAAAAATCTCCTGGAAAGTGGGAAAGTCAGGCGCCTTGCCGCTTCTATTGCCCACCGTAAGATCGGTATCAATGCCAATGCAATGTGTGTATGGAAGGTACCAAAAGAGCGGGTTGATGAAGTGGGCAAGATTATGGCTGGCTTTGAAGAGGTAACTCACTGTTACGAACGCCCCATCTATGCCGACTGGGAATACAACGTCTTTACTATGATCCACGGTTACACCGATGCCGAGTGTGAGGCTGTAATTCAAGCAATTAAGGAAAAGACAGGTCTCAATGACTACGTCGTTCTTTATAGTGAAAAGGAGTTTAAAAAGGTTGTGGTAAGGATATAAATGAAAAAGGCTGAATAGTTGTTATTGTATTAACCCAGCCCTAACATATACTCAATTACCTTTTTCTCCGGCATAAATTTAGTTAACTGGATTAACCCCAATCTTTCGATTGCTACAGAAATAAGCCTTGCTTATGATAGTTCAGCGGAATAAAAACGACCTGCTGCCAACAGCGCCTCTTTGGGGAGGAGGCCCACGACCTCGCTGCCTGTGACACCTGCGCCCGATGCACGTGCCTGTTTCCTGACCTCTTCAAAGGCAACATGCGGCGGGGTAACGGTATAGTTCTGCAGGTTCATGGAAATCTGGGTGATATCATGCCCATTCAAATACACCCCCATGGCCTGTATGAATTTTAACAGACCGGGGATGCGCACCTTTTCCCCTTTTTCGTTGATGGTTACAATTCCTGATGTCCTTACAATCCCTGATATCCTGTTGGCTATGCGGATATCTTGCGTATCCAGATTCACGTTATAGGCAATTAAAAATTCCCGTGCGCCAATCACCGTAGCCCCAGTCCTCTTCACCGTGTCGTTAAATTCCATGGGGCCGTAATCGGGTCGCCATCTTTCGTTTTTAAATCTTTCCGGCAGGCTTTCATATTCCCCTTTTCTGATATCGGACAGCACGTGTCGCTCTGGTTTGATAGCAGCCTCGCCATACAGATAAACGGGAATACCAAGCCAATCTCCAACCTCCTTTCCCAGCATGCGTGCAATGTGAACACATTCGTCCATGGCAACATTGGTTACAGGGACAAATGGACAGACGTCCGTGGCGCCAATGCGTGGATGGACGCCTTTATGCCCCGACATATCGATGACCTCTGCGGCCATCTCGATGGCATAAAAGGCCGCATCCTTGACCGCATCGGGCGTACCCGCAAAGGTAACGACCGTGCGGTTATAGTCTACATCAGATTCTACATTGAGTAACTTAACGCCTTTTACTTTTTCAATTTCACCGACAATCCAAGCTATCTTCCGGGCATCTCGACCTTCACTGAAATTTGGGACACATTCAATAATTTTGTTCTTGATCATAAATTCACGCGACACGAATTTTTCCGATAGCTGCGCACCAGATACTGGATACCGGCAGTG
>JAUPKS010000371.1 GCA_030837315.1 Planctomycetota bacterium | reverse complement strand
GTGCATCCTATCACTCATTCTGTATTTACGGTAAGTACTTCTTTACTAGATAGTGATGGCGAATTAGGTGCGATTATAATATTTTCAGATATAAGTGAAATTAAGAGATTACAATCGAGTTTAATCGAAGTTGAGAAATTAGAGGCAAAAGTAAAGAATTTAGAAACCCAAACACTGTCACCAGGTATTTCTAATATGTTATGTAGCGAGCTTGTTACCCAATCAGCTTGAACAGTTCAAGAAAAAGAACTTTTAAATCTTTGTGCCCTTGGGGTACTGGAGATGTGTATGTTTGATTGTGTAGCTTTGAAGCAGCGTTTTATATTTTCTATCTATTTATAATTGGCTATGAAAACTATATTATTGGTAGACGACGAATTCAGTGTCGTAGAGTCTCTCCGTCTTGTCTTAAAGGATAGCTATAGGGTATTAGGCACTCATAGTGGGAAGGAAGCCCTAAAGATAGTAGATAAGGATCGGGTGGATCTCGTATTGCTTGATTTGAAAATGCATGAGATGGATGGTTTAGAACTGCTGAGGAGGTTACAACCCGCTTGGCAAGAGATCGGTATTGTAGTATTAACTGCGGTAAATGACGTTAAATCAATTGTAGAGGCTATTAAGCTGGGTGCTTTGGATTATATTGTCAAGCCATTTGAAATTGAAGAGATTAAGATAACCGTTGAAAAGGCATTGCAGTTTAAAAGTTTAACCAGGGAGGTTCGATATCTTCGTTCTGAATATAAATACCACTCTATCGACAAATTAATTCATGGACATAGTCGGATGATGGAGGAAATAATTGACATTATTTCCAGGGTCTCGCGAGTGGACTCAACCGTTCTTTTGCGGGGGGAGAGTGGAACTGGTAAGGAATTAGTTGCACGTGCAATCCATATTGATGGTAATCGGCGCGAGAATCCATTTGTTGTCGTGAGTTGTCCAAATCTAGCAGGGGATTTGCTGGAAACAGAACTCTTTGGTCATGAGAAGGGGTCGTTTACCGGTGCATATGAAAGAAGATTAGGTAAGTTTGAGATAGCTGAAGGTGGGACCGTATTTCTTGATGAAATTAGCGAGATAAACCTTCCTTTGCAGGCAAAACTGTTACGTGTTCTCCAGGAAAGGGAATTCTCTCGTTTAGGGAGCCATTCTGTTATAAAAACTGATGTACGTATAATTGCTGCGACAAATAAAGACCTGGAAGGAATGATCAAAGACGGCCAATTCCGTGAAGATCTTTATTACCGCATTAATGTTGTCCCCATTTATCTCCCGCCGCTTCGTGAAAGGCCGGAGGATATTCCACAATTAGTAGAACACTTCTATAACATCTTTCGAAAAGAGTGCCACGCAAAAATGGAATTTATTTCAAAAGAAGCGATGGAGGCATTATTAAAATATCATTGGCCAGGAAATGTAAGAGAGTTGAAAAATATAATGGAAAGAACTATTGCACTCTACGGTAACGAAACTACTCTTCTACCAACACACCTTCCTATTGAGATTACAGGTATTTCTTCCTGTAATCTTCAAAGGGCAAAATCAAACAAAAACTGGCGAATCTCCTTAGAAGACGAAGTGTCGCATGTAGAAAAGCAACTTATCGAACAGGCTCTTCAGGAATCCGGAGGTGTGAAATCGAAAGCAGCAAAGCTCCTTGGAACCACTCGCCGCATTATCAATTATAAGATGCAAAAGTATGGAATTACCGATTCTGGGAATTAGCTTAATGGTATAGGAATTTTCATTTTAATTAAGCGGATTTCAGGGAGGCATGGACAAGCTTTGTTTGTCCATGTCCGTGCCTGACTTGTTTAAAAAAGTAGTAATATGCGTTAATAATAGTATAATCAAAGCCTGAAGAGGGCAAGCCAACGCAGCGATATATTCAGCCTGTATATTTTATGATAAAAAGCATGGATGTTAATTTATGAAAAAACGGGTAGTCGTAACCGGTATCGGTGTTGTTAGTCCGCTTGGCATTGGCATACGTGAAAACTGGGAAAGATATCTATCCGGTACATCAGGAATTAAGGAAATTGCAGCGGAAGGTATGGATACAAAAACATATGCTGGCAAGGTATCTGACGTTGAACTAGAAGCGTGTATTCCCGAAGCCAAAAAAGATAAAATAGATAAATTTACCCGCTTTGCCTTAGTTGCTACAAAGATTGCATTAACCGATGCAAAGATTGGTAACGAATTTAACAAGGAAAAGATTGGGGTTTTTATGGGTAGTGCTTTTAGCGGCCTTAACATCATCGAAGAGCAAATTAAAATGCTTTACACAGATGGCCCAAGAAGAGTTCATCCCCTGTTAATGCAAAAGAATCTTACGAATGCCCCATCTGGTGAGATTGCAATAGAATTTACTCTGAAAGGTCCTAATATAGGATTTTCAAACGGTGCATGTTCGGGAAATTATAGCATAATTCACGCATTTAATACAATACAACGGCATGATGTCGAGGCGATGGTTGCTGGCGGTACCGAAGCGCCGCTATGTCCAAGAGTTTTTGAAGAATTACGACATAAAGGTTTGTTTTACTCAAATAACCCTGGTTTAACTCGAGCGAGCTGTCCATTTGATATTGACAGAAAAGGCTTTGTTTTAAGTGAGGGAGCTGGTGTGCTTGTTTTGGAGACACTGAGTAGCGCAGAGAAGAGAGGTGCTGAGATTTATGGTGAACTCGCTGGATTTGGTGCCTCTTATTGTAATAGAAGTGAAGTAAATCAGAAAACCCCTGGTTTTTATTCTAAAGTGTTTTGTATAGAACAGGCATTAGAGGCTGCTTCTATTGAAGCATCAGATGTTGATTATATCAGTGCAAGTGGCATATCGGGAATAAGAGAAGACATAGAAGAAGCTGAGGTAATAAAATCAGTTTTTGGCGAAAATATTCATAAGATTCCAGTAAGTTCAACCAAGGGTAGTTTGGGATTCTCAGTTGGTGCATCTGGCCCAATTGATGCGATTTTTTCACTCTTAGCTTTGAAAAACAAAGTTTTGCCGCAAACAAATAACCTTGAAAATATTGATCCGGAATGCAGTTCATTACTTGTCCTAAAAAAACCAGATTTCAAGCCTGTAAACATGATACTATCAAACAACTTCGATTACGCCGGCAATAATGTATCAATATTGTTTAAGAGATTTTGCTCGTAACGGTAGGAGGGTTGCAGACGATATTTCACAGAGTAATCTTCGCCTGCTTACTCTGTGATAAAAGACGGTCATTTACTAAACGAATAGGAACGGTACTCATAGAAAATGGACAGATATGTTGAGAAAAATAGAGTCGTTGTAACAGGAATAGGAATCATTACACCAATTGGAATCGGAGTGGATGCGTTTTGGGAATCTGCAATTCATGGGAAATCAGGTATATCAATGATTTCAAGATTTAATGTAGAAAGTTACCCTACAAAGATTGCTGGTGAAATAAAGAGTTTTCATCCTGAAAAATACATGCCTGGTGATTTAGCCGACGCCTTGTGCAGATATTCTCAATTAGGGTTAGCTGCAGCTCAAATGGCAGTGCGAGATGCAAATTTAGAATTAAACAGTTTAAATAAGAACAAAGTCGGGATATCAATTGGTGTAGGAGCTGAAACGTTATTATACTATGATGAAAAAACTGCAATTGAAAATAATAAGTATACGTTACGAATCAAACCTCCCGTTGAAAACAGGAATATAGCAAACGTAATTTCAGATTATTTTCACTTTTCAGGTCAAAATTTAGTTGTAGCAACAGCTTGTTCGAGTGGAAATCAAGCTATAGGAATTGCGAAAGATATGATTAAATCAGGTCAAGCAGACATCGTTTTGACAGGTGGAGTTGAGGCGCCTATTTTTCCGCTTAATCTCGCGGCCTTTTGTTCATTGAGAATCATGTCGAAAAGAAATGACCAACCGACAAAAGCTAGTAGGCCTTTTGATAAAGATAGGGATGGATTTGTAATGGGTGAAGGCGCCGGGATATTGGTTCTTGAAAGAGAAGAAAAGGCGTGTGAAAGGGGAGCGCATATCTATGGTGAAATCGCCGGTTACGGAGCTACCAGTGACGCCTTTCATATGACCATGCCATCGCAGGACAGGATGCAAATATGCAAGGCAATGAGTTTGGCAATAGAGGATGCCCATCTGGATATCAGCAACATTGATTATATTAATGCACATGGAACATCCACAATAGCAAATGATCGTGGAGAAACAAAGGCAATAAAAACGGTTTTTGAGAATAACGCATACGAAATACCAATAAGTTCAACAAAGTCGATGACAGGACATTTAATGGGTGCGGCCGGTGCGGTTGAACTGATAACATGTATTTTAGCGTTACAAGAGGGTATAATTCCGCCGACCATTAATTTAGAACATGCAGATCCCGAATGTGACCTGGATTATGTAACACATGGAGCGAGAAAAAAAGAACTCAATACTGCCCTTTCAAACTCCTTTGGCTTTGGAGGAAATAATTCAACTCTTGTGATAAAAAGGTTTACTATCTGAAGGTTTTTATAAGCCGTAAATAAATTAATTGATTAGAGACAATATTGGGAGGATAAAATGATGGAATATTTGACAGAAAATTCGATTGAAGAAGGACTAAAAAAAATATTAGCGAAAGAACTCAAAATAGAAGTTGAAGATATTACCGGCGATTCACATATTGTGGATGATATAGGTGTTGAATCTGCGGAAATGATAAATCTCTTATATAATATTGAAACAGAGTTTAACGTAGAAATTTCTAATGAAGAAGCCAGTAAGAATTTGATATTAAAAAATATGGCGAAGCTTGTGAAAGAAAAAATTAAACTGTAATCTACAAAATTGAGTTACTTCCAATTTGATTTTTACGTGTTTACAGGAGATCGTTAAGTATTATTTACCTGCCACATGAGATAAACCCAATGTTTTAGGAGGCTTTTTATGAGTGGTTCTCGCAGCGTAGACCTCATGGTATGGAATTCATTCATGGGAAAGGCCTATTCCGTTAGTGACTGCTTTAAGGAAAACGGGATTGGTGTGCTCGCCAGGGCATGTAAGGATGCAGGTTTTAGCATAGCGATTGAAGACCCGGCAGGGATCGAATTTTATACTGCGTTTACGAAGAACGATCTTATGCCACGACTATCCGAACTCTCACTGCTGATCTTTGGTGTTCATCATGATGAAGATACTGTATCCTTAAGAAAGGAGTGGAACCTCCTTCAAGACAATCTTGCAAGTGTTATCAAAGGAAAAATGGAGAAATACATTGATGACCTTGCTCGAAAAGTACGCGAGAACCAGACAAAAGTACTCGGAATCAAGACCTGGCTTGGTGATAGATTCGTATATTCCGAGAAGCTTGCGCAAAGAGTCCGTGAATTAAGCCCACATACCTTAGTGATTGCCGGTGGACCACAGGTTAATCAATTTAAGACACATGCAATGGAGAAAAGCCCTTTTGATTTTTGTATCGACGTTGAGGGTGAAGTAACCCTGGTACAGATTATGAATACTGTAAAGGAAATATATTCGCAGGGAGGGACTAAATCTGATGTTATAAAGAGAATCACCGACCTTGCAGAAGCGGGTAAAATCTTTAATGTAATATACAACGATAATAACGGCGAGGTAAAAGAAACACCTATTAAACGACTTTCTTTGAACTCCAAACCTTTTCCCCTTTATGAAAAGGAGGACGGAAAGGTAAATATAGCAGTAATAAACGAATCTTCGGGATGCTATTATGGAAAGTGTAATTTCTGTACGCATCCAAATATTACCGGTAAATACCAGACCCGAGATATTAGTATAACAATTCAGGAGGTGAAGGAAACTATTGAGAAAACGGGTATTGGACTCTTTAGGTTTGCAGGCTCCACAACGCCAGTTTCACTGAGCAATCGAATTGCTGACGCATTATTAACAGAGGGATTACATATTGAGTATTCAATGTTTATTCGGGCAGAATCTAAGGCGCAGGAACGGTTGCCCGAGCTTGTTGAGTGCTATGAGAAAATAATACGTTCAGGACTTAGGGCTGTTTTTCTTGGTGTTGAGGCAGCGAACAACGTTGTTCTTTCAAAGATTATGGACAAAGGCGGTTCAGTCGAGGATATGTATTTTACCGTGAAGGCCATAAAGCAGGCGTCCTACAACCAAAAAATACATCTGGATGTAGGCGTTAGTTTTATTTATCCTTGTCCAATACCTCCTGATAGTGGTATAACCCATGAGCAGATTTTGGAAGAGAATTTGCATTTACTTCGAAAATTAAAAAACGAAAATTCCAAACCAGACTCTGTTCTTATAACGCCTGGCGCACCTTTACCTGCAACAACGTGGCAATTAGAGCCGGAGCGATTCGGATTCGACCTGCCTGCCGATTATGTCCAGACGCTCTTGCGCTACGAGTATGAACTGACAAAAGATCCAAGCACATGGCCTGAACTGGATATTTCTTTACACGGCATTAAGTTCCTGGATATGCTTAAGATGTCCGGGCTTATGGAGAAAAAAGTCAGAGAAATGGGGTACACCGTAAACGTTTCTGACGAACATTGTCTTGCGGCAAGAAGTGCAGGATTTATAGGACAGAAGGGCTTGGAAGAATTCAAAATGAGAAGCGATTTGTCTTTATTGACAACAGACTACAGCTTCCTGAGAGAGGTTTACCAAAAGATAAACACGTACAGCCGCAGACTGGCAGAAAAAAATGTTTTTAAAAGATAACGATGTTTCATTAGAAGGAAAAGTTCCATGGTAAAAAGGCGTGTCGTTATCACGGGCCTGGGGATATTAGCTCCTAACGGTAACGGAAAGGATGCTTATTGGGATGCCTTAATCAACGGTCGATCGGGTATAAAAAGGATTACGTCATTCGATCCTTCTCCATTTAGCACACAGTTTGCTGGTGAGGTGAAAGGCTTTGATCCCGGCGATTATTTTGATCCAAGATTGGTCAAAAGAAGTGCAAGGTTCTGTCATTTTGGTGTTGCTACGGCCAAGATGGCAGTAAAAGATGCTGATATTGATATCAGCAGAGAGAAGAGTAGCAGATGTGGCGTATGTTTTGGAACTACGATAGGCGCTGAAAATGATATCTATGAACATCAGCACAGGAGATTCTTAGAGTTTGGCCCGAAGGCGGTTGGCCGTTATACTGCTCCTGAGGTTACACCGCATGTAGCAACCGGCTATATATGTTCAGAACTAAAAATTACCGGACCAAATTCGACTTTATCTTCGGGATGCTCAAGCGGGCTTGATATTGTAAACTGGGGATATAGCATGATAAGGGGGGGAGAGGTAGACATGGCAGTCGTGGGTTGCGCAGATTCTATGATATTTCCCTTTGCAATGTCAACCTTTTGTTCCCTGGGAATACTCTCAAAAAGAAACGAAGAGCCTGAGAAGGCATCGAGGCCGTATGACAATGACCGTGATGGTTTAGTGGCTAGCGAAGGTGGTGTATCAATCGTGGTGGAGGATCTGAACCATGCCTTAGAAAGAGACGCAAATATATATGCTGAGATTGTATCGTATGCCACGGCATGTGAGGCTCAGGATGTTTTCCATGTTGAATTAAATGGAAAAACCCTGTTCACTGCACTGAAACAGGCATTAATCAACGGTAAAATCAGAGGAGAGGAAATTGACTATATCTGCGCCCATGGGAATGCTATTCCTAGTTATGACCTGGCAGAAACAAATGCCTTTAAAACCTTCTTTGGTGATCATGCGTACAACATTCCAATAAGTTCAATTAAGTCCATGACAGGCCATGCCTTTGCTGCTGCTGGTGGTTTCCAGGTAGTGGCTGCAAGCCTTAGTCTAAAGAACGGGATTATTCCTCCCACAATTAATCTTGATATACCTGACCCACTCTGTGACCTGGACTATGTTCCACATAGCGCCAGGTATTGTAGCATGGATACCGCCCTGATAAATACCCATAGCGTTGGTGGGACACATGCTGTTCTCGTATTAAAAAAATACCCTCAGGTAAATTAAGATATGTTTCCAACTCACATCGAGAGCCTTTTTATATCTTTGCTGTATGCAGGGCTTGGATTTTTTGTGCTCTGGAGAAAGCCAGCTGACACCATTAATAAAAGATTTTGTATCCTTTCGAATATCTTTTGTGTCTGGGCATTTTTTATTTTTTATATACTTCAGACTACAGATCCGGTGTTGGCTGTCTTTCGGCTGAGATTGGTCTTTTGTGCAGCAGCTTTTATCCCTTCTGCCTTTTTCTTTTTTGCCTCCATCTTTCCTGATCGGACGGAAAGGCCTATTGATCGATACTTAAGTATATTTTTCGTGATCATAAGTATCGTATTGACATTTTCTTCATCCAATATTGTTCAGTCTTTATCATATGTTAACCAATTACCACAAGCGAAGTATGGTCCATTATTTCTGGTATTTTGGTCTTACTTTATGCTCTGTATGGGGTATTCTTTATATATCCTGTATAAAAAAAGTATACGTTTCTATGGAGTAAAAAGACTACAAATTCAATATTTGTACTTTGGGGTAGCAGTATCCGTACTCCTGGGGGCAATCACAAACTTTCTCTTTCCAGCGATGGGTATATGGCAAATTGAAAGCTTTGTGCCCCTGGTCACCGTCCCCATCCCCGTAGCAGTAGCTTACGCCATTGTAAAGTACCATCTCATGGATATCAGTGTCGTAATAAAGAAGAGCACTGTTTACGCTATTCTATCCATTATCCTCAGCGCAATCTACTTCACGGCCGGACTCATCATGAGTACCATACTTCCTGTATCAGAGTACAGAGAAACCGTTATGAATATAGTTTCTATCATAGCGATGATTTTAACCTTTGTGACTATTCGAGAATCGATTCAACATTTTATTGAGAATAGTCTATTCCGTACCAAGTATAGCCACCCGAAGATACTCAGTAACTCTACCGTAATGTTTTCTTCTATCCACGATTTGAATAGACTTCTCCGTTTTGCCGTTCAATATTTATATGATTCCGTTGGTATTGAGAAGATAGGGATACTGATGAAGGATGAAAAAACCAAGTGTTACCGTCTAAAAGCAGCAATAAATATTTCATTCTCATCCGATTCATCCGAAGATAACTTATTTCTTCCCGTCAATGACGCAGTTGTTACCTGGCTCTGCAAAAATAAAAAGATTCTCTCTAGAGAACAACTGCACCGTTTTGCGCATAGCAAACTTGATCACGTATTGGAAGAAACATTGATGTCCCTGGGCATAGACAGCTGTGTTCCCGTCCTTCAGGAAAACGACCTCTTCGGCATAATTCTTTTGGGTAAGAAAATTGACAAAAAGGTCTTTACACAAGAAGACATCCAGATGTTTCTTGCATTTTCTGGTCAATTGGCTATGGCAACTCATAATGCCCGCCTCTATTCTGGTTTGGAAGAGGCCAAGACGTATAGGGACAACATCCTCCAGAGTTTAAAGTGTGGGGTGATTGCTGTAGATATTAATGAAGAAGTTACTCTTGTTAATAATGAGGCCAAAAGTATCCTTGGGCTGAATAGCGCAAGTTCAAGCGGAACAATACTAAATGCCCTTGATAAGGACACTCACAGATTACTGCGATATACGCTCAAGGGTAACAGGGATTACCGTGACATCGAAATTTTCATTGAAAGAGGCAATAGGAAAGTTCCCTGTGGTTTAACTCTGACGCAACTTAAAACTGAAGGCGGAGAGAAACTCGGGGTATTAATGATTCTGACAGATCTAACAGAATTAAAATTGCTTCAGGCAGAGAAACAACATGCCGATCGTCTCGCATATCTCGGTGTACTTGCATCTAATATTGCCCATGAAATAAAAAATCCACTGGTGGCCATAAATACATATTTTCAGCTTCTTCCCTATAAGAAAAATGACGAGGATTTTCACACTAACTTCCGGGGAATTGCCGTAAAGGAAATAGGGCGGATTAATAGAATCATTGAGGATATGCTGAATCTGGCAAAACCTTCCAAACCAGTTATGCGGCACATAGATCCTCATTGTGCAATCATGGATACCATAAACTTGCTAAAGAATGATGCTGCCGGAAAGGGTGTTGAGATAACTACAGGTTTAGAAGAAATGAGTTGCCAGCTTGCCGCCGATGAAGATAAAGTAAAGCAGGTGCTTATAAATATTCTGCAAAACAGTCTTGACGCGTTGCCGAGAAATGGGTGTATTCATGTGAGCACAAGCTTAATCGATAATATTTCCGAATTCAGAAGAATGGCAACAGAACGCCCTGGCAGGGTATTCTTTTCGTTTGCTTCACCTCTCTTAGACGAATTAAACAGGCAATATTTCGTTATAAAGGTCACCGATAACGGTATGGGCATTCCTGCTGAAAAGCTTAGCGATATCTTTGAACCATTTTTTACTAATAAAGACAAAGGCACTGGTCTTGGTCTGGCTATTGTATTTAGAATTATGAAGGACCATGAGGGATGTATTTACGTAGAGAGTAAAGAAGGGGCAGGAACTGATTTTTATATTAGCCTGCCAATAAATAGTATAAACACTCCAGACCTGGGTAACTTCGAACCAAAAACTACGGGAACTCCTTCAGTTTTATAACCAGAGGGGATTACATCTCCTTTCTTCATAATACAACTTTCCTGGAGCATCGGCATTACATGGTTTATTCTTAGTGTTTGTTTAAGGATGCGATGTCGTTCAGGAAACGCTCTCTGGAATACTGTCCCTTTTTTACCACCAGTGAAACATCGTGGTTTAACTTTTCCTTATCTGTCTGTGTTAAATCCTTCGCTGTAACCACGATAATGGGAATGCTATTCGTCTCCGGAGTAGTTTTTAATTTTTCCACTACATCAAACCCACTTACCTCTGGCATCATCAAGTCTAAAAAGATCAAGTCTGGCTTCCAGAGAAAAGTTTTATCAATGCCTTCTTTTCCTCCGTATGCCTTTAAAATCTCATATCCTTCAGAGGCGAGGAACGTGCTGAGCAGTTCTACCGATTTTGGGTCATCGTCAATAATCAGTACCTTTGAACGTGATGTATTGGCAGGGGGAAAAAGCCTGTATGTGGCAAGTTTTGATAGGAGATCGCTCCTGCTTACCGGTTTACAAAGATAATCTGTTGCACCAAGCCCAAAGCCAATATCCTTATTGTTTACGACAGAAATCACAAGCACGGGAATATCTTTAACCTCCGCATCCATTTTAAGCTCTTTCAAGACCTCCCAGCCATCCTTCTTGGGAAGCATTACGTCCAGAGTAATGGCAAATGGCTTCATTGCCCTCGCCTTGTGCAGCGCCTCTTCACCGTCGAAGGCAGTGATTGTTTGATATCCTGATGTGTTTAAAAAGACGCACAGCAATTCACTGGTTTTCGGATCGTCTTCTACCACCAGAATAGTCTTTTGCCTTGCCAAACTTTCAGATAAAGTGCCACCTTCCTTTCCCTTACCTGTATGCGCAGACATATTTACAGGCAAGGTAAACTGAAAGGTACTGCCGGCTTTCACCGTGCTCTCAAATCCTATATTGCCACCATGCATCTCAACTAATTTCTTTGTGAGGGCCAGACCTAGTCCTGTTCCCTCATAGTTGCGTGAGTAAGAACTGTCGACTTGTGAAAACTCTACAAATATCTTTGGATAATCTTCGGGTGCTATTCCAATACCTGTATCGGTAACTTTAACTTCAATGAAATCCTTTTCTTTTCTAAATGTTGTTGAGTGGACAGTAATCTTTCCGTTTTTTGGGGTAAACTTAATGGCATTGGAAAGCAGGTTATACAAAATTTGTTTAAACTTTACAGGATCTGCGAAGATTCGATCAGCGGAGTTGTGGAGAATTGTTTCAATTGCCAGCGACTTCTTATCAGCAAGGCCTTTTAGGGTTATTAAGACGGCTTCTATAGCCTTACCAATCTCAAATTGTTCATATTTTAATTCCAGCTTGCCTGATTCTACCTTTGAGAGATCTAATATATCATTGATCATCTGTAAGAGATGTTGTCCACTACTGTGAATGTCCATAGCAAACTCTATCTGTTCATCGTTTAAATCACCGCACAACTTATCCCGAAGTACTTCGGAAAAACCGATGATTGCATTTAACGGAGTACGCAATTCATGCGACATATTGGCAAGAAATTCACTCTTTGCCTTGTTGGCTGCCTCTATCTTTTTATTTTGTATCTCGGTAAGCCGGACTTTTTCCTCAAGTGCTGCGTGGTAACTGTGTATATAGGTATCAATGGCCAATTGCATATCCAGATTCATAATCTTATCAATGACCAGGATATAGTCAGTTATCTTATCAGGTTGATCTTTGTATGTCGTAATGATAAGTGGAAAGATGAGTCTGTGGTATAAACAATATGCACCAATATACCAATTGGGGTGCAGGTCTATGCGATCATGAGTCTTACCGACATTCAACCGATGCTCAAAGTATTTCTCGTCATAAATTCCCTCCGTAAGCATTAAAAGATATTCCTTTTGCGTGCGTCTGGCTTTTTTAATCGTTTCCTCGTCGGATAGAAACGATCGAGTTTCGTTAAATCTGAGGAGATGATGATAGAACTTGTTTATTATTTCATCGGCATGTTGGTGAATAAACCCGTTTAATTCTTTAAGCAAGGTTATGTCTCGCTCTGTAAAATCCAAATAATCCTTTCGCGTCTGTTGTTCCTGTTTGCTGAGGGTTAATTCACTTACAGGCATAATGTGTTTCTCCATTACAAATACCTTACTCAATGAGTTTTTAGATTTTCTTTGCGGTTATTTTATCCTTACCATTTTTTACAACGCAAACCGTATTTTATCATAAATATTTGTGAATGATAAGGAGAAACTGGCATTAATGCAAAGGGTGGGTGGGATGAGTGCGCCAGTTCTCAGAGGGGTATTTGTAAAACTCTTTTTTGATCCCGCCAAAAGGCTCTGTTCGGGCGAGTAGTTGAGATTGGTCTGTTTCAGAAAGGTTCGTAAACTGTTGTGCATAAGTTGCATTCTCTTTAAGCTGTTCAATGCTGTCCATGCCTGAAACCAAGGAGCTAACGGGCTGATTCCAGGAAAAATATAAGCACTCCTTTATCGTAGCCACGTTATCTTCCAACAATATTCCGTTTGCTACCGTCTTCATTCCAAGAATTCCAATATCAAATTTTACTGCTTCCGGGATGACGTGTCGAACAAAACTCAAATAATGTGGATCAATAAGATTCACCGGCATTTGAACTGTTTCAATGAACTGATGATATTTTTGAATAGTCTTTACATGCACTTCGGGGTTCCGATGCCCTGTGAATCCCACGTGAAGTATCTTTCCCGCTTTCTTGGCTAGAAGGGCAGCCTCAATGGCTCCTCCCTTCCTAAAAATGGCATCCACATCCTCAATCGTTTGAACATCATGGAATTGCCATAAATCGATATGATCTGTTTGCAATCGTCTCAGACTTTCATGCAGTTCATTTGAAGCTGTAACCATATCCCGTCCGCGACTCTTCGTCATAATAAATGCCTTATCCCGCCGGTCTTTTAACGCTTTTCCAAGACGCCTCTCACTGTCACCCTTATTGTAACTCCATGCCGAATCGAAAAAATTAACACCCTCGTCAATTGCAGTATGAATCATTCTGACAGCATAATGTTCGTCGTGCATCCGTCCTATGTGGTAACCTCCTAAGCTGAGCATGGAAATCATCTTTTCTGTTTTGCCCAAACGACGTTGAGGTATCCCTTCTTTTTTTTCGTGGGTTGTGGTAGAAGAAACAACGTCTCCATGAAAATCACGTTGCGAATTCTTGGAAAAACCGAGACCCAGAGCAATGGCAAAAGTACCTTTAAGAAAATCCCTGCGATTGATAAATCCATTTTTCTTACGAATCATTTTAGCAATTTTGATGAATGATTAATTTCTCAACTGCCCATTTCCATATACCACGAATTTGTAACAGGTGAGTTCCTCCAGACCCATGGGGCCACGAGCGTGGAGCTTATCTGTGCTGATACCAATCTCTGCACCCATACCAAATTCATAGCCGTCAGTAAAACGGGTAGAGGCATTGACGTACACGGCGGCAGAGTCTACTTCTTTGGTAAATTTCATAGCAGTGTTGATATTGTCTGTGACAATTGCATCAGAATGATGAGATCCATATTTTGCAATATGACTAATTGCGTCATCAAGGATTTTTACAACCTTTATATTTAAGATCAGGTCAAGGTACTCGTTATAATAATCTTCATCGGTGGATTGTTTTATATTACGTAAAATAGTGCATGTCACATTACAACCTCTCATCTCAACACCTTTGTCTTGTAACTTCTTCGCTATAAGCGGTAAAAAAACAGGCGCAACCTTTTCATGTACCAGCATAGTTTCCATGGCATTGCAGGTTGCAGGGCGTTGTACCTTGGCATTAAAACAAATCTCCTCAGCCATCGTGAGATTGGCAAATTCGTCCACATAGGTGTGGCATACACCTTTGTAATGCTTGATGACAGGGATGGTTGATTTCTCTACCACGGTGCGAATAAGCGCCTCACCACCGCGGGGGATAACGACGTCTACATATTGATCAGCCCTAAGCAGATAGTCAATGGCTTCGCGTTCAATGACCTCTATCAGTTGAATGCATCGGGTGTCCAATCCTGCTTTTCCCAGAGCGGACGTGAGTATCTTGTATATGGCAATATTCGAGTGGATGGATTCCTTTCCGCCGCGAAGAATGACCGCATTGCCGGCCTTCAGGCACAATGCTGCGGCATCGGCAGTTACGTTGGGCCTGGATTCGTAAATAATGACAATAACACCAATAGGTACACGCATTTTTTGAATTTGTAAACCATTGGGGCGGGTATACCCCCGTATGACTTCCCCGATTGGGTCTGCAAGATGAATGATTTGTCTGACACCTTCAGCCATGCCACTGATGCGACTATCGGTAAGACGGAGACGATCTATCATGGGCTCAGGGAGTCCTGCTTTATGCGCTGCTATAATATCCTTTTCATTTTCCGCTTTAAGCAGGGTCGCAGAGGCGATAATGCCTTCGGTGATATGATGAAGGGCTGTATTTTTTACTGCAGTGCTTGCTGAGGCAATAACTCGTGAGGCCTCCTTTGCATTTTTAACAATTTGACTGATGTAGTTTTCTATGTTCATGGTGATATGAAATTAAATAATAGGCCGCCGCTACAAGAATGATTGTAGCGGGAAACTGCCATGGGAATAGTCCATCAAAAAGGAAAATCTTCCATCTGTTTCGTGATGCTATCTTTACCGGTTCATTCTTTGTGATGCTTTTAATGCGGAAATTATATTTTTTATAAAAAACTTCATCAGCCCCTGTATATCCCAGAAGTTCCCGTGCTTCTTTTTCTATACGGACGGGGTCGTTCTTTAAAGCAGAGTATTCATTTCCGAGTCTAAAATTTTCCGTCTCTAACCGTGATGCGTGATTATCGAGTATTTTTTTTGTTTCCAGCATACGGATTCTTTCTTGTCGGGTTTTGGTAATAAGAGAGGAGAATAAAATAACCACACACGATGTTATAAATACCATTAAGACAAATTTGCCAAAATATTTTTTTCTAACGGAGTACCTCTCATTTCCACCCTGACTACATTGTGTTTCAGGAGAATTAAGAAAGGGAGATGTCCAATTTTTACTATCATCGCTGTCTATTGGGACATTTTGCATAGTTTTCCTCCGTAGATTGCATTGTCAGAAAGATCTTCCTCAATACGTAAGAGTTGATTGTATTTACATATCCGGTCAGTTCTGCAGAGAGAACCGGTTTTAATCTGACCTGCATTCGTAGCCACAGCAATATCGGCAATAGTCGTATCCTCTGTTTCCCCGGAACGGTGTGAAATAACGGTGGAGTATCCATTCATCTTGGCCAGCTCTATGGCATTGAGGGTTTCGGTGAGAGTGCCGATCTGATTGACCTTGATCAGGATGGAATTGGCCACTCCCCGCTCGATCCCCTTTGTCAGGATTTCCGTATTGGTTACAAAGATATCGTCACCGACAAGTTGGATTTTACCTCCTAAATTATCTGTTAGCTTTTTCCAGCCGTCCCAGTCTTCTTCTGCAAGGCCGTCTTCTATACTGCAAATAGGATATTTGCTTGAAAATTTCGCATAGAGGGCGATCATTTCTTCACTGGTCTTTTTTGCACCACCTTCTGCCCGTAACACATATTTACCATCCTGATAGAATTCACTTGCGGCCGGATCCAGTGCCAGGTAGATATCCTTACCCGCCGTGTAACCAGCTTTTTTGATTGCTTCAAGAATCAGGTCGAAGGCTTCTTCCGTGGTCTTGAGGTTAGGTGCAAAGCCGCCTTCATCGCCCACGTTCGTATTATATCCCTTCGATTTCAATACCGAACGAAGGTTATGAAATACCTCAGCGCCCATGCGTAATGCCTCAGCGAAGCTGTCGGCACGGACAGGCATTATCATAAATTCCTGGATATCCAGATTGTTATCTGCATGTTTGCCGCCATTTAAGATGTTCATCATAGGTACCGGTAGTACCTTGGCATTTGTACCGCCGATGTAACGGTAGAGTGGAAGGCACAAGGCATTTGCCGCCGCCCTGGCAACGGCAAGGGAAACACCCAGAATAGCATTAGCGCCCAGCTTTTCCTTATTTTTTGTCCCATCCAATGAAAGCAAAAGATTATCTATCTCAGTCTGCCGGGTAGCATCTAACCCCTCAAGTTTGTGTGCAATAATCTCATTTACATTTTTTATAGCAATTTGCACGCCTTTTCCCATATAACGGGATAGCTTATCGCTATCCCGAAGTTCCATCGCCTCTCGTTTCCCCGTGGAAGCGCCCGACGGCACAGCGGCTCGACCCATCGTCCCGTCCTTTAATATGACGTCAACTTCTACAGTAGGATTTCCCCTGGAATCTAAAATCTCTCGTGATCTGATACGGCTTATGGTAGTCAATGGCAGCTCCTGTTTTATTATGTATGCTTGAGATGGAGGGTAGGTTATTAAAATTAAAAATTATGAGTTTTATAGTAAATATTTGAGAACTTGTCAAACAGATTCTTTAAAAAAACTTGACATGGCCTTCTAATCTGCTATTGTGTGGGGAAAAATGATATCTTGCCAGAATGAAAAAATGCAAGAGAAGAAAGAAATGAGAAAGGTTAACAACATGAAAAGAAAAATATTTCTTTGTTTTTTCCCGGTTGCAGGTATTTTGTTTTTTAGTATGTACAGTGCATCAGCGCAGTTCGACTGGGTTTTTAAGAAAATGAAACCATTCAGAGATACAAAGCTGAGTGATACACAGATTGTTTCCGGACTGAAAGAAGCACTCAAAGTCGGCATCGAGAGCACCGTGAAATCGACGGGTAAGACGGATGGATACTTTGGTAATGAAGCGATTAAAATCCTGATGCCAGAGAACCTGAAAATGATTGATAAGACATTGCGAGTGGTTGGATTTGGGGAAAAACTCGACGCGTTTGTGTTAAGCATGAACAGGGCTGCCGAGCAAGCGGCCCCATTTGCCGAAGATATCTTTCTCAATGCAATTTTTGATATGACATTCGATGACGCGAGGAAAATTCTTGAAGGCGCTGATACGGCCATCACTGACTATTTTAAAGAAAAGACTTATCCTAATCTCGTGAAAGCATATCAGCCGGTAGTAAAGAAAAAAATGGATGAGAATGATTCTACCCGTAAATACAAAGAAATTGTCGAACGGTACCAATCTATCCCTTTTGCGAGTAAACCTGGAGTTTTTAATCCAGACCAATATGTCATAACCAAGTCACTCGATGGATTATTTTGCGTTTTAGGTGAGGAAGAACGTAAAATTCGTAAAGATCCTGCTGCGCGGGTAACTGACATCCTCAAGGAAGTATTTAAATAAACCTAAATAAAAGACTGGCAGGAGGGTAAAGAAGCCGCGGATCAGTTACCCTTGTCTATAGGCTACATCCCTATATATTTTGCGTAAAGTCCCTTCGCCAGCGAGGCATCATTTGTGCCTGAAATAATTGATCTCCCATCCGGAAACACCGTTAATTCGTATTTGTCTATCTTAAAGCGTAATAAAAAACTATTAAAGGACACATTCCCCACCTTTTCCAATCGTGCTGCAAGTTTTGCCATGTCTAATTTTGATCCATGAGGATGTAAAATTTGTACGGCATTCCTGCCACACAATGAGGTTGTTGTTCCATAGGTGTCTCTGGACAAAAACTCATATTTTTGCCGTTTGCATGTTACGCAATCAGCCTTTTCTTTGATGTCTTCTACATGCAGTCTTTTCATTTCGTTACGCCAAAGGTCAATCTTTACAAGTCCTTTGCTCAACGTATCGAAATTATCCGTTAATATTTTTAACGCCTCCGCTATCTGAATAGAGGCGATCATGCTGGCGATGGGTGCGATAATCCCTTCCGTATCGCATGTTTCAGTGGTACCAAACGGTGGAACGTTTTCAAGGATACATCGGAGACAAGGGGTCTTTGTTGGGACAATGTTCATCGTGAGACCGATACTTCCTATGCATGCACCGTAAATCCATGGTATCCTGCTTTTTACACAATAATCATTAATCAGAAATCGCGTTTCAAAGTTATCGGTTCCATCAATGACAATATGTGCATTGTGCAGGAGAGTTTCGATATTCGATGGGTTAAGGTCAACGATGGCAGATTCAATCTGAATATGGGAATTGGCCTTTTGAAGTTTTTTGTGGGCGGCAATAGCTTTCGGGAGGTTGTTTTTAATATCTTCTTCGTCGAACAGGGATTGGCGCTGCAGGTTGCTTTCTTCGATATAATCACGGTCGATGATCTTTAGACACTTTATCCCACTACGGACGAGAAGATTCGCCGACGTGCATCCTAATGCACCGCAACCCACAAGCACGGCGGTCTTCTCCATAAGCATTTGTTGCCCTTGTCTACCTATCCCGTAGAACAATACCTGCCGTGCATAACGCCCTGACATGCTAACTTTTTATTTTGAAATTACCCAGACAGGATGCATCTCCAGCTGCAAGGGCTTTTTCTCTCTTGTATCCGATTTGAGAATTTATTCCTTCACCAAACCCGGCAATCCATTCATTCATGATGTTACACATCGTTAAAAAGTCTGCACCACCATTGCGCCAATAAGTCTCGTGAACACAGCTTTCGTGGTCCCATGAGGTGGTTTTTTCGGACTCTGCTACTACCTGCGCGCCACGGTCGCAAGGCATTCCATCGCTGAGGTAGTCTCCCATTACTTCAAAGGCCTTTGCTGTATTGTTGCAATCTGCTGGTGATAGTCCCTTGTTCCTGACAGCCTCTTTTCCGCACATAATGCCATGTCCATGTGCCGCTTCTGCCGCTACTTTTGCAGCATCGCTGTATTTTGCACAGAAGGCAGCAATCGTAGCGGCTTCTCGTGTTTCTGCCTCAATAATGAGACTTTGAATGCCCTGATGAATGGGTTTATTGGCTAATAATTCTTCAAGGGGTTTGTTAGTATTCGGTTTAGGATGTTTTTTATATACCAGATCAAGGATTTTATCTGCCTCTGCTCCGTAGTGTGTTTTAAATGCAGAGACAATGGCAGATTCTCTCGCCTCCGAGGTTTTAATCTTGCCGTACATCCAATGATGGATCGGTCCTAATACTAAACTCATCCAGAATCTCCTCAGTGTGAAATGTGAATAAATAGTGCGCCAGCCACAAAACTACCAAGATTGTAAAAGTTCTATCGCGAAAAAAACAAAGGTTATCCGTAATGCTCTTGTGCAACAAATACTTGTCCTGGATAAGGCTATCCGATTATTATGCAAGCTCCACGGATTCTACTTCAGGAAACTCTTCTTTGAGACGTTCCTCTACGCCGTATTTTAGTGTCATAAGTGCACTCGGGCAGGTTCCGCATGCCCCCTTTAAACGCACTTTTACAACGCCACCTTGTACATCTACAAGTTCTATGTCTCCGCCATCTGCTTGTAATGCGGGTCTGATATGTTTCAGCGCTTCTTCTATTTTTTCTTTCATGTCAATGTTCCTTTCTTAAAATGGTTAGCCTTTTTTCTTTTCAATAACGTCGTTCAGTTCCTTAATAATCACTTCCGGATCAATGTTATGCATGGTGGCACCAAATCCAATATCTTCTGTCTTTGAACCCGGACATGTAAAGCAACCGGCTCCAAAATATTTTTTTACAACCGCCTCTGCTTCAGGATATTGTTTAATTACATCACCAATGCTGGTCTTTTTTGTTATTTTTTTAATGTCTTCAGACATACGTTAATAATTCCTTATAAAAAATCTTGGGGATTAGAGCAATAATTCAAAGAAAACAACACCTTGTATCAACGATTACAACGAGGGAAATCGTATGCGAAACTTTCTTGATTTCCTCAGGTATAGTAATCTGTAATCATTACTATAAAGTTTAGGGTATCGGACAATGGAGTTTTTGTCAATCAAAAAAATATATCAAAGACCGTTCATATCTGGAGAGAGGATGTTTTAAAAATTTGATTGATTAATGAATATTTATCTTTTACACTTATTTACCTATGATTACACTCACTCATATCCCTTTTGTTATCACGATAGTTTTGTATTTAATTTCTTCCATCTGGTCAATCGGCTGTATTGTACATCCTTTTGTCTTCAATAAAAAAGTAGCCAAATGGTCAATGATGATGGGTTTCTTCATCCACAGCGGGTTTTTGGTATTCCTGGGACTTGAATCCAGTAATATCCCAATAACAAACGTCTATGAGTCTTTCGTATCGTTAATATGGTGTATTCTGTTTGTTTATATCAATCTGGATTATCTTTACAAGTTGCCGTCTTTAGATACGTTTTTAATTCCAGTCGTTACTGCACTCTCTATCTGGGCGCTTACGTTCGACGGAGGAGATTTGTTCATGAACGTGAGTCTTCCGAATTTCTGGCTCATAGCGCATATCATCCCTATATTTGTAGGCTATGCTGCCTTTACCATATCCTTTAGCCTGAGTATTATGTATCTCACGCAACAAAGGCAACTAAAGCATAAACTATTTGGCCCGCTGTTTAATAAGTTACCCTCATTGGAAGGAATTGACAGGCTGATGTGGAAGACGATCTCTTTTGGTTTTCCGCTACTTACACTTGGACTTGTATTCGGTATGTTCTGGGTTAAGACTCAAAATATTTTAGGTGAGCAGTGGTACCTGGATTATAAGGTTGTTCTCGGTTTGGCCACGTGGCTCATTTATGCAGCCCTGTTGCACATGCGCCTTGTTTCATCCTTCCATGGTACGAAAATTGCCTGTTTGACTATTGCGGGTTTTTGCCTCGTGCTGTTTACTTTTATCGGAACCTTCTTTATGGGCTCAAAACATGCCTTTCAGAAGATGAGCGAGCAAACACACGAAGAGATTTTGAATATACAATAAGCAATACATAGGCTACATTAGATAAAGGATCGGATATGAGTATCCTCGTTGTTGGATTAAATCATAAGTCAGCCCCGGTAGAAGTCAGGGAGAAATTGGCCTTTAATGCCAACAATATGTCCGCGGCCTTATCCCAGTTTCTCCATAGATATCAAACGGCTGAGACTGTTATTTTATCAACCTGTAACCGTGTAGAAATGTATGTATCATCCCTCGAAGGCACCCTTACCGTGGAAGATATTCTTTCATTCTTTGCCGATTTTCATAAGATTGCGTTAAACGATTTTTCTCCTTATATGTATCACTATAAGGATGATCGTGCCGTGAACCATCTTTTCTTTGTTACTGCCAGTCTCGATTCTATGGTGCTGGGTGAATCTCAAATCCTTTCGCAGGTCAAAGAAGCTTACACCACGGCGACCATGGAAGAGTCCACGGGAAAAGTTATGAACCAATTATTTCAGCAGGCGCTCAATGTGGCAAAGATCGTGCATACGCAGACGTCCATTGGGAAGAGAAAGGTTTCTATAAGCTCTGTGGCTGTAGAATTTGCCGAGAAGATATTTCAGGATTTTACCGGTAAAATGGTACTTGTCGTGGGTGCTGGTGAAATGTGCGAACTTTTGCTGAAACATCTTTATGAAGAAGGCGCACGCACCATTGTGGTTGCGAATCGTACCTTTGAGCGTGCGCAAGAGATAGCCAACGCTTTTCAGGGTCAGGCGATTAAATATGAATTACTGGGCGAATACCTTGCAAAGGCGGACATTATTATCAGCTCGACCTCCGCTCCCCATTATGTAATTCATGCTGACCAGGTAAAAGAAGCTATCCGGCATAGAAGGGGCAATCCCATGTTTCTCATGGACATTGCCGTTCCCCGGGACATCGAACCAGAAGTTGCCAAGATTGACAATGTCTATCTCTATAATATTGATGACCTGCAGTCCGTCGTAAGCCAGAATGTCGATGAACGAACCAGAGAAGTGGAAAAATGCCGCACTATTGTTGATGAAGAGGTGGAACACTTCATGGCAAGGCTTGAGGAAATGAAGATAGAACCTGCGATAACTCTCTTACGCAACCATTTCCATGCAATCGGAAAAGAAGAGTTAGATCGTTTAAAACCAAAACTAAAAAATATAGCCAACGGTGACTGGGAGCAAGTTGTCTATACGGTGGAACGCACCATAAACAAACTTCTTCATAATCCCGCGAAAGTAGCGAAACAAGAGGCAAAGAACGGCGGCGGATACAGGTATGTAGAAATAATCAAGAAATTGTTTGGTATATTTCATCATACCGACCCTTCGCAGCAGTGATTCGCTCAATGCCATTGCTTTTATTTCCCGGCTTTACCCACACACGCATCAACACCACGATTACATTACCGAAACATCTGTAGAATTCCGGTATACGTTAAACTCATATCCGCAGACCTTATTCCCACCTTGCCTTTTTGCTTTATACATGGCCTTGTCTGCATTAACAAGGAGTGACTTTGCATTATTATGCCGACCAAGTTCAGCAATACCAACACTTATTGTCCTTTGAACCGCCTCGCCTCCTGATGAAATATGAAATTCAATATTGCCGAAACCTTTGAGTATCCGATTGGCAATAGTGATGGCGCTGCAGGCTGAAGTTTCCGGCAATATTACGGTAAATTCTTCACCACCGTATCGGCATGGCAAGTCAATCCCATTTCGTATATGCTTCTTTATTAAATTTCCCAGGCGTTGCAATACCTTGTCGCCCATAGCGTGTCCATAGGTATCGTTGAAGTTTTTGAATTTATCTATATCGATAAAAAGCAGGCACAGATCGTGACGGAGTCGTCTTGCCCTGAGCACCTCTTTTTCTAAAATGTCATCAAAATACCTTCTGTTGTACAGCCCGGTGAGTTTATCGGTAATAGATAATCTTTCAAGTTCATCCTGAAAGTGTTTCCTTTCGGTAATATCTCGCAGGATTTCCATTTTAGAAATATCCTTATTCCCCATTACAACTGGTACAATAACGGAATCGTAAACCTTCCCGTTCATGGTCCTTTCTATCTTCTGTGCCTGTCCCTTCAGGGTTTTTTCTATACCGTTATGCTGACATGGGATTTCCCGGTGACAGATTGCATGGCAACAATATTTTCCTAATGCAAAGCCGTGTTCTTTTAGCGCAGCTTTGTTCATATACTGAATTTTATTCTCTTTATCCATAATAAAAATCATGTCCTTTGTGCTTGAAAGGATGGTATCGAAAAAGTCTTTTTGCTCCTCAATAGTCTTATATGATTTTGTTACGCCTCTCGTTGCACAATAGGTATAAACAATACTAAAAATGACCGCTATCGGCGCACCTGCATAAAGAGAGAGCCAGCAGTTCTTTTCTATCCTCTTTGAATAAGAAACAGTCTGTTTATATGCCGCCGTAATCATTTCATCAAGGGTTGCTAATAATTGGTTTAGCTTCGATGCGTCTTCTTCGAATATTTTTATTGTCCCGGATGCATTATTTCCCATTCGCACATCATTTAGGACGGTGGTGTCCAAATAGTTAATAGTATTGAAGACCTGAACAATTTCATTGAGAAGAATAATAGTTCTCTCATCATGAATAGTCCGGTGTATCTCTTCAATTTTTTTCTTTACAGAGGTCTCCAGGATTTCATGATGATTTAAACGGAATACATCTCTTCGCTGAATCATGTCTTCCACGGTTATAAGCCAATGTCGGGAACGCTCCCTTAACTCAGCAGAGGTCTTTAAATTGGCGGTATGAATAGCGGCAGTTTTTTCTATTTTC
>JAUPKS010000370.1 GCA_030837315.1 Planctomycetota bacterium | reverse complement strand
TTATATTTATTAACCGTTGCACTTCTGTTTGTATGGACAATACGATTAGCATGCAAGCACGATTTCAAATTCTCACATACGGCACTAGATATCCCCATCCTTGCTTATATATGCGTCTTTATCCTTTCATCGGTCATATCTATAAGCCCCATTATGAGCCTTTTTGGCACTTACAAACGCTTTGAGGGCTTAACTGCTACGGTATGTTATATTTTTGTTTTTTACGCCATCGTTAATTTTATAACGACAAAAAAACGACTCTATTTACTCATACTCTCAATTCTCGCTGGCGCTATAGTTTCTTCATGGTATGGGATTGCTCAACATCTTGGCTTTGATATGTTTAAATGGAGTAGTTTTGAGGCCAGACGCGTATTCTCTACCTTCGGAAACCCTGTATTCTTCTCGGCCTATCTGGTTATGACTTTGCCATTAGCCGTTGTCCTTTTTTTTATCAATCCACCCCAGCAAAAAGAATTGTCCGCTTCGAAAAATCCCTCTGTCGTATGGATTTTCTTTATCATAGCTTCGATTCTTTATACCGCTTTTTGGCTTACCAATACCCGCGCATGTTTTGTGGCGCTTCTGGGAGGTTTAACACCGCTTTTCTTTTTAATTTTCAAGAAGCAGACCGGAGAAAGATATAAATTTGTGGTTCTGGTTGTCGTATTTGTTCTTATTGGGATATTCTTTAATATAAGACACGAAACTTCGGTTATTAAACATTTTGCTGGTGATGTAAAGACAGCAGAAATCTTTACCGAAGAACCAATTTTTGGAAAAACGGAAACCCGTAAAGGTCCATGGATAGCTAATAAGATAGCCGATAAGTTTCCTGCCACCGGGTCCTCTTTTTCCCGGGTATTTCAGTACTGTGCTGCATTACAAATCATTAAAGACTACCCGGCTTTAGGTATTGGTCCAGATACGATAGGCATTCTTTATCAAAAGAATTTGGCAAAGGTTTTTTCTGTACAGGAAAAAGATAACGGTTTCCAGTTTCCCCGGCAGGATAGAATCCACAACGACATCCTTGACACAACGGCCACCCGTGGTATCTTTGGCCTTGGCACATATATCTGGCTACTCATTGCCTTCGGTGTCTTTGTCGGTAAAAAGTATAAGCGGTTGAGTAATCAGGACAAATTTCTCGTATTGGGGCTCCTTGCCGGAATCCTGTGTTATCTTATTCAAAATGAATTTAGTTTCGGAAATACACCCATCGTGACACTTTTTTGGGTAATGATGGGGCTTTGTATCGCTATCGTGAAGATAAACGAAACAGAAGGGGCATTGAGGGCTGACAAGGTTGGCCAGATGATTGCAGAAAACAGGGAAGTTGTGAAGTTGAGAATCCGTGAAGGTGGAAGGCCGGGACATGCGCAACCTCCCAACCCCCCAACTTTTCCACGGCGTATTTTTTTTAGATGGATGTGTTGCGGAATTACCCTAACGGCAATTGGCTTTTCTGCTATCTTTATTATTCGGGTGCATAGGGCGGATGTTAATTTTGAGTATGGGCGAAGGATATTAGACTACGAGCGGGCAAACCTGCAAACGATGACAGAAAAAGGCCTATATTTCATCAAATATGCGGTGCTCCTTAATCCTTATGAGACCTTCTACCGTGACGAACTTTGCAGAACATATATACAAATGGCATTTAAGACAAACGATGAGACCTGGATACAAAAGGCATATGGAGAGGCCAATAATACTTTACAGCTAATTCCGCAGCACTACATGGGTTTTTTTCACCTTGGTATGATTCACCAATTTTTGGCAGAGCGCTTCAACAGGAACACGATAGATAACGCTATTGCCTGTTATCAAAAGGCAATTGAGTCTGACCCTTTCCAGTCCATTTTCCATGGTAATCTTGCTTCTTTGTACATGCGAAAGGGGAATTTGGATCAGGCGATAGAAGAACTCCGTCTGGCATATCTCATTCGCCCCGAGGATATCAATAATGTGGATCGTTTAGCCAATGCCTATTTACAAAAAGGGGCATTTGAAAATGCCCTTATTTTCTCAAGGAAGACGGTGAAGATGAGCCCGAAAGAACCGGGCTATTATAATAACCTCGGGGCAGTATTGAGCAAAAATGGTATGAACGAAGAAGCAATTACTATGTTTAAAAGGGCGATAGAAATAAATCCCAAAGATCCTGTTTACCTGGAAAATTTAACCAGACTGTATCTGTCCCTGGGAAAACACGAAGAACCAATATCCTTCTATAAAAAACTTATCGACCTTGATCCCTCTGTAGCAGATTACTACAATAATCTGGGTGTGATTTATAAAAGGGCAAAACAACCCGATGATGCGATTCAGTCATTTCAGAAGGCTGTAGCTTTGAAACCGGAGAATCCCATTTATACGCATAATTTAGCTGATGTATATGCCGATAAAGGCCAGTTTGCTGAAGCCAGGCAGACCCTTCAAACGTTCACGCAGGCGTATCCGAATCATGGGTATATACATATTCATTTACTCTTAGCCAATCTATACTCGAAAAATGCAGATTGGAAAAAGGTTGCTTCTGAATGCGAACAAGCTGTTAAGATAGATGAGAATTCGATTGCTGCTTACAAGTTGCTTGGTATTACCTATTACACGATGAACCAATATGAACTTGCAGAGAAAACAGTAAATAAGTATCTTACGCTAAATCCGAATGACCAGGAGGCTCAAGCCTTGCTGGTAAAGATTTCAAACAAGATAAAAGGAAATTTATAACCCGCTTGTACAGAACTACGCATTTTCCGATTGCTATTGCGTAGATATTTTGCTATTTTCAGATCATTTGTAAATCTCGTGCCGCGTAACAGGATACAACTACCCTCGTGGAGTAATCTGCAAAAAACAGACAAATTTTAAAAAACCGTGTCTAAATTCTTATTCAAAAGCACAAGAGGAGGTAGAGACGTTGCCTAAAAAAAAGAACAGTTCAGAGAGTGGTACGGCAATAAAAATAGAGAAGAATCGTTTGGTGGTGCCTCATGATCCTGTGATT
>JAUPKS010000369.1 GCA_030837315.1 Planctomycetota bacterium | reverse complement strand
TACCACCTGAACGCGCGGTTTTCTATTGTGGGTCAGGTGTCACCGCAGCACACAACCTTCTTGCTTTAGCTCATGCAGGCCTTGGCGACGCTCGTTTGTATGCAGGTTCATGGAGCGAGTGGATCACCAACACGAACCATCCAATTGCAAAGGGTTCATGTTGAAAATTTCAGACCGGGAAAAACCCCATGAAACTTGATAGACATGCCTTTATTGAGGTAGTCAAAAACACACCACTGGTCTCTATCGATGTAATCGTGAGAAACATCCAAAACGAAGTACTGTTGGGACTCCGGAATAACGAACCAGCCAAAAATTATTGGTTTGTCCCGGGCTGTCGAATCTGTAAGAACGAACGCATAGCACAGGCTTTTAGACGCCTTTCCCTGGAGGAACTTGGGATTGAACTAACCGCTCAAGATTCCCAATTTCTTGGCGTATTTGAACACTTTTACCGGGAAAACTTTGCTTGCGAGACAGGAATTGAGACGCACTACGTAGTTCTGGCTTATGAGATCAGGCTAAACAGATCCTTGTGCGATTTGCCAAAAGACCAACATAGTCACTTCCGGTGGTGGCCTGTGGATAATCTGCTGCAAGCACAAGACGTGCACCCCTATACCAAAGCATATTTTCAACATAGTGTGTGAAGCTTGGAAAAGCAAGGCGATTGAAGCATCCCAAAGTATCAGCTAATTCTTCTGTTGCTTATTTTAAGCGTTTCCTTGAATTCTATGTGCCAGCATCTACAATATTCTGTTGAATTTTATCGTTATTATTGGTATCATTTCCTTTTTGCTTTATTTTCATAAGATATATCTTAAAATTTCTTGAGAGGATTATATGGCAAATGGTTTTGGCGGAAAGAAGAAACATAGATTAAATAGGAAAAAATATCTTTTGAAAAGACGCAGAAGGAGACATGAAAACGCTTGATGTGGAATTTTCATTAATGGATACAGAGGAATACAGGTTGCCAGGATATTAAAAAGGACTAACGGGAAAGAATAAGACATGGTTGCCGAATTAGCTAAAAGCCGCTGATATTGATGATGTGCTTTTAGCTAACGTTGGCCCATAAAATATTCAATGGTGTTAGAAGCTAGGTATTTGTTATATTTATGAGAATCTGTGTCTAAATTCAAGCGTCTCTGTGACGATACCACCTAAAAATAAGGTTCATGCATAATCTACACCAACCCATAGCTACAAGTGGGACGGTAACATTAAGGTTAGATAAACCATTCCATTTCATTTTCCAGCCTATCCTTATCATTGTTGTTTGCATACTTCTGTACCTATAGAGCATTGGAAACAATTTTGTCTATGATGATAAGTTTACCGTTGTGAAATAATAGCTGGTAAAGATCGCGGGCACCCTGCGCCATGATCTTTACCAGCTATTATTTCACAGCCGCTGGCGAACTCAGTTATCGTCCCCTCGTTACGTTGACATATTTTATAGATTACACCCTTTGGCACCTCAACCCCCTCGGATATCATCTTACCAACTTATTACTCCATTGCCTTAATGCTGTATTTGTTCTTCTTACTCATCCGCTTACTTAAATCTTGTTATGCTCTATTGGAGACACAAAAAGGATGGCGAAAAGGCCTGTTTTTATTTGAGGAAACTATCTGACCTGGAACCAGATCAAAAAGAAGCTATCATCACGATGACTGAAAAACTTCAGACAAAAAAAATAGAGGCCTCAAGAAAGTGATGAGGCCTCTATACGTGCTATTTATGTACGTCAATTAATTTGTCATTACACCTTCGAGAAATCCCTCCAGTTTCCTGCTCCGCAGCGGATGCTGAAGTTTACGAATAGCAACCGTTTCAATTTGACGTATCCGTTCCCGTGTTATATTGAATCGCTCTCCAATTTCTTCCAACGTGTGGGTATATCCATCACCAATTCCAAAGCGCAGCTTAATAACCTCTCGTTCTCTGTGGCTCAAGGTATCAAGCACCTTTTGCAACTGATCCTTGAGCAATGATTGGTGAGCGGTAGTAACCGGCGATTCTGTCTTCTTGTCTTGAATAAAATCCTCCAGCATCGTCTCGCCACCCTCGCCAACTGGATTCTCTAACGATATAGGCTGCGATGCAATTCGAAATACTCGGTATACCTCTGAAACGGGAATTTTTGCCTCTTTTGCAATGGCTTCTATTTTGGGCTTTTTGTCGAGGCCTTCCGGGGACGTCCTCAAAATCCTGTTCGTCTTGTTGATAACATCTGTCATGTGTACCGGAATCCGTACCATCCTTGCCTTGTCATCAATTGCCCTGATAATCGCCTGCTTAATCCACCAGGTAGCATAGGTGCTGAATTTAAAACCCATACGATAGTCATATTTATCAACAGCCCGCATGAGTCCTGTATTCCCTTCCTGAATAAGATCGTGAAAGACCATCCCCCGTTTTCTATACTTTTTTGCAATACTCACCACTAACCTCAAATTACCTTCAGAGAACCGGTTTCTGGAGGATTCATATTTGTCATAGATTGATTCAATAAGGTGGATTGCTTTCTCTATTTCTCCCGCATCATTCATTAACAAGATCTTAATATCTCGATTATTATCCGGAAATTTCCCGCAGATTTCTCTTTTGTTAAGCGGCCTCCTCAATCTTTCCTTATATGATAAAACTCCTGATAAAACAACTAAGAGCTCCCTCATAACCGGCAATATTGTCTCTGAGCGAATGTGCGCTTCTCCTAAAGCCCTGATCGCTTTTCTCTTCCTGGAAACGATATTCTTCAAGATTCTTGACTTCAATTTTTTGGAAATAGTTCCCTTGCTGATCTTTTCATAATCTGTCACATTTCTTTCAAGTATATCTCTAATTTGTTTTGCAACGCCCTGGACTTGTTCAACTGTTTCGTCTTTGCTCTGTTCTTTTGTAACCGTTGTCTCGACAAATTGAACAAGGTCTGATTCGCTGTCCAATTCCTCAAGAATATGCATGTACCTCTCCAGCGCATAATCGAATCCCAATACCCTCCTGTGAAGCAAGCGTCCCACAATCTTTATCTTCTTTGCCAAATAGAGCTCCTCTTCACGAGATAGCAACGGTAAATTTGCCATCTCCTTTAAGTAAAGACGAACCGGATCGTAATCCTTATATTTTATCTTTTCCCCAAGGACATCGCCGTCAATGGCATCCTCTTCGGTGGTATAATTTTCATAGTTCTCATCGGTTAAGTGGTCAATTTTATATTCAAATCTGTCCATATTCACATTTTCCTGTTTTTGAATTAAGGCTTATAAAATATGATAATTCTGAGACATATAACAAAAATCTACAACAAAATGTTTACACAAAATATACCTTTTTAAAATGCATCATAAGTGATCAATTCAACGCATGTTACTGAAAAAGTATATGTTGGCGAAATCCAAACCTGCGATAGGTGTGTCGTAAAACAGAGTTTGAAGCTTTAAGATTCTGTACCTGGGAACAGAGTTTGAAATCAACGCTTCATACTTTTTTATTGACATCTCTTGATTATTTAAATAATATTCTACCGTAATTAACAATCATTTTTATTTATTATTTGATTCATTACTATCATGGAAACCATAGAAAAACTGACGAAAACACTGAGAAGCCACGGTATGAAAATTACCCCACAACGTTTAATGATCTTTAAAGTTTTAGAGAACAACACTTCCCATCCATCTGCAGAAGATGTTTACAAGAGGGTAAAAAAGGTGTATCCCGCCGTATCGTTTACCACTATTTACAAAACCTTAGAGACGTTAAGGACGTTGGGAGAAGTCAGAGAATTCACCATCGACGACGACCGTAAGCACTATGACCCCAACACGAACACCCACCATCACGCAATCTGTTCTACCTGCAAAAAGATACTTGATGTATTTGAGGATTTCTCGCCCCATGTCAAACTACCTGACTTTTTCAAGAAGGATTATACCGTTTCCGGATTCCAGATATCTTTCTTTGGCACCTGCAAAGAATGCAACTAAAAAACTCACCATATTAAGTCAGGTTCTGCCACTATAAAACTATTGTCTTGCTGCTTTAACAAGAGCGCTAAATAATGCTCTATGGCAAGGATCATACGTCATACGTTCAGGATGCCATTGAACACCCAAAAGAAATGGATATTCATCGAGTTCTACCGCCTCTATAACACCATCTGAAGTACAGGCCGTAGCTACTAAACCCTTGCCCAATTCATGTATAGCCTGATGATGGACGCTATTGGTCTCAATACACCCTGCCTCAACAATCTCACTCAGGAGAGAATTTTTCCCTACCGTTACCGGATGGGTATATTGTTCATTTCTTAAGTCTTTATGAACAAGAAAAGATATACCCTCCGAGGGGATATCCTGTATGAGAGAGCCGCCCAAGACAACGTTTACAAGCTGTACACCGTAACATATAGCCAAAATGGGTTTTTTCATCTGCAGGGCGGCGCCTACCAGGATATTGTCAGAGGTATCTTTGTCTGGATGGACGCAAACGGTCTTTTGATGTTGCTCTTTTCCATAGCGTTGCGGTGGGACATCGTTTCCCCCGGTCAAGAGCAACCCGTCTATCCTTTTTAAAAAGCGCTCTACATCATTTTTATCTTTTATAACAGGCAGCAAGAGTGGAATACCGCAAGCTGCAATGACCGCCTCGCTATAATTTCTATAGATAAAAGAGTATGGTTGTTTTCCTTCCTCTCCATAATCGCAATTGATGCCAATAATTGGTTTCATATTTTAAAGCTGCAAGATTATGAAATACAAGACACTGCTTTTCTTATATAGTGAACGCTATAAATAAATTGACATCGTATTG
>JAUPKS010000368.1 GCA_030837315.1 Planctomycetota bacterium | reverse complement strand
CCGTATCCGGTATAATTCCATGCGTTTGCAAAGTCAGTCATGCTCCATGTAATAGTCCCATCAAGGTTTGTTTTCCTATTTAGGTCACGGCCCCATGGATCCACAAAGTAAACAACTCCCTTATCTTCATCATATCCCACAATTACCCGGTAATGTCCTGTATCATCATCCGGTGTAAATTTCATGAATAAAACAACAGGAATGTCCAGAGCAATGAGTCCTTTAAGGGTTGGCCACCAAAAAGTATCTGAAGAATAATCAAAAGAGACATAACCCAAGGGTCTTTCGGGATAGCCGGCTTTAGGGGCATCGCGGGGAAAGAATCTTCCCTTGGAGCTGCTCAGATGACTGAAAAAACCCGCACGCACCATATCCCATGTATAAGTACCGATAGAAGAGGAGCGGGCAACATCCGCAATGGCCTTTTGATCAATGTCCTCTCCCCAAAAATCGTAGAGTATCTCAAGGGCTGCGGGACCGCAGGAAAGGCCTGTTATTTGCTTGTGATAAGGAACATCGGAGATAAGATACGATTTTGGTAGCGATGTAGTTTTAGCTGTACTATCTGCCAGATTCGCGAAACCAAAGATTATCAACAGCACCATTACCATCAACATCTTTTTATTTCTCATATCTTTCACCCCCATTCAATAAGATTTTTATGAGTAGATTACAATCTGAATGCTCTATTACCTCTTACAAATATCCTGACCTCTTGTTGTGTTACCTTTCTCCCAGTAATGGAGCAAACTCAGACGTAATATTGTTTTTCATATCTGATCTATATTTATTTTTCTGTATCAATACGTTTGTAATTTCTTCAGCCTTCATAGGCCTATACAGCAGATAACCTTGTATATAGTCACATCGGTACGAACGCAACAATTCCAATTGTTCCTGTGTTTCTACTCCTTCTGCAATTACCTTTATTTTAAGAGAGTGCGCCATATCTATAATAGATTTGACAATTGCTGATGCATCTGGGTTGGTGTCAATGTCTAAAATTAAAGACCGATCAATTTTTAAGGTACTGAACGGAAGATGTTTCAGGCTATTTATTGAAGAAAAACCGATGCCGAAATCATCCATCATGAGGTGTATTTTCATTTTATTTAGTTCTTTAAATATTTCGAGCACGAGCCCTTTGCTCTCCATCACGGTACTTTCAGTGATTTCCAATTCAAAGGCGTCGGCTGGCAAACCGGTGTTTTTGATTATTGTCCCGATCTGTTTCGGTAATTCTTTGTGCTCAAACTGTATTACTGATATGTTGACAGTGATAGTTATATTTGAAAATCCCATATCATGCCACACCTTATTTTGAGCACATGCATTTTGTATTACCCAATACCCAATATTGTTGATCACTCTGGTTTCTTCTGCCAGCGGGATGAACTCATCTGGTAAAAGTAAACCACGCTGTGGATGCTGCCAACGAGCAAGCGCTTCTATAGCAACAATCTCTGCGTTTGCCAGTGAAACAATGGGTTGATAATAAATTACTAATTCCGAGCGCTCAATAGCATGTCGGAGATCGTTCTCTAAATGTAAAAAATTCATTGCCGTGTCATGCATTTCTCTGTTAAATATTGCATAACGCGCTTTACCAAGCGTCTTAGCCTGATACATTACTGTATCAGCATCTCTCAGGATGTCCTCTGGGCTATTATACATTTCACCTTTTAGAACAATTCCAATACTGGCCGAGATAACTATTTTATGGCCATTAACAATAAAAGGTTTCTTCAGGTCTTCCAGGATTCTTTCGGCCACAAAGTTTGCATTAAAAGCATCATCGACACTATGAAGAAGGATTGCAAACTCATCACCTCCAAAACGGGAAACGGTATCTGCTTTCCGCAAGCACTCTGTCAGTTTTTTTGCAATCAATATCAGCAATTTATCGCCTGACAAGTGACCGAGGCTGTCATTGATAATCTTGAAACGATCAAGATCGAGAAATAATACTGAAAACGAACTGCTTTTATCTCTTTTTACATGTTCAATCAATCGTTCTAATCGCTCCATGAAAAGATTCCTATTGGGCAGGCTTGTTAACGGATCGTGAAATGCGTTGTATCGTAGTTGCTCTATAAGACGATTCCGCTCTGTAATATCGCGCAATATACCCACTATTCCTATTTCTTTCTTATGGATGTCCTTAAGGATAGATGCCGACAGAAATGAGGGGAAAATTTCTCCGCCCTTTTTCTTTTTATTTATTTCGCCCGAAAACACCTTTTCTTTTAATATTTTTCCAACAACCTTTTGGGATTCAATAGAGCTGGCAAATAATATGTGAATAGATTTCCCTAATATTTCCGATTTGGTATACCCAAACATTTTTTCTGCAGCCGGGTTAAATTCTGTAATTTCCAGGTTTAAATTAGCTGCAACAATCATGTCAAGTGAGCATGTAACAAGATATTCTGTATAATTTTTTGCCGATGTGGTTGCTTCTTCCGCGCGCTTCCGCTCAAGAGCGTGACGGATAGATTTTTCCAATAAATAAGAGGTAATCTGCCCCTTAATCAGATAATCCGATGCCCCTGTCCTTATTGCCTCCGTATCCACACGGTAATCGCCTTGCCCAGTGAGTATGATAACAGTGGACTTGCCGTCATGGGTTATCGCTTCACGTAAGAGATCCAATCCCGTATTTTTACCGAATCCGAGGCGATAGTCAAAAAGATATACATCGTACTGTTTGGCATGAATAGCATTCAATGCCTCATCGTACGTTTTTACCCAATCTAGTTCGGATTTCCAGAGCAAGATTTCAGAAAGTAATTCACGAGTTATAAAATAATCATCTTCGTCGTCATCTACGAGAAGTATTTTTATCCTGACATTATCCATACTATTCTTATTCCTTACGATGGAAGTGTAACAATTTCAAACCAATAGTTTGATAGCGATTTTGCGATCTCAACTAATAATGCAAAATCATTGGGTTTGCTTATGTATGAATTAACACCCATATCATACATTAACTGAATGTCTTCCTCTCTTCTTGATGTTGACATTATTACTACGGGGATTCGTCTCAGATTTAGATTTGACTTAATTTCCCTTAATGCATCTTGTCCACTCAGTTTGGGCAGATTCAGATCGAGGAGAATAATACCTGGTCGTGACATATTGTTTGGCCAGGAATATTTCCCCCGAGAATAAAGATAGTCTAACAATTCTTCACCATCCTCAACGTAATGGATAGTATTGCATATATGAGCTTCTTCAAAAGCATCTTTTATTATTAAACGGTCATCGGGATCATCTTCAGCCATTAAAATGGTAATTGCTTTTTTTATTTTATTCATTATCTTTTCTTTTTAACTGATGTATAGGCAATACTATAATAAATTTCGTACCTTCCCCGGGAGTGCTTTTTGCTGTAATGCTACCACCATGGCGCTCTACAATCTTTCGACATATCGATAGTCCAACCCCCGTACCTTCATATTCGTCACGTCTATGCAAGCGCTGAAACATTCCGAAAATGAACTCAGCATACTTCTCGTTAAAACCAATTCCATTATCTGTTACGGTAATCTGGCAAAATCCATTACCGTGAGAGGTCAGATTTCGGCCTTGTTTTATACCGTTAGGATATTGTGCCTGGATATCAACGATGGGATGTACATCTTTGCGATGATATTTGAGTGCGTTACCGATAAGATTCTGAAACAATTGATGTATTTGAAGAGGATCAGCATCAATGACGGGTAAATTTCCAACGCTTACAACCCCCCCCGTTCTCTCAATCTGGATTTCCAAATCGTTGACCACATCCCGAATTGTCATTGCAAGGTCAACGCGTGAAAATGGTTTCGCATCTGTGGTAACCCTTGAGTACATGAGAAGATTTTTTATGAGTGTCTGCATACGTTTCGAAGCATTTTTCATGCGCTCAATGTAATCTCTCCCTTCATCATTTAAAGCCTTTCCCTGTTTCGTAATCAATCGATCACCAAATACCATTACCTTTCGCAACGGTTCCTGCAAGTCATGGGAAACTACGTAGGCGAACTGCTCCAAATCTTTATTGGAACGCATAAGTTCCACGGTTTTTTCTTCAAGGGAGTTCTCTATCCGTTTCCGGTAATTAATTTCCTGTAACAGTTGCGTGTTGGTACGCAGGAGTTCTTCGTTGTGTGATTCGATATCCCTGCGATATGCCTGCAAACGTCCAATCATATGGTTGAAAGTGCCTGCAAAATCTGAAATTTCGTCATTCGTTTGAACATGAATATGCTGTTCTAATATTCCCGCAGAAACATTTTTTGTTGCCAAACTCAATTTCTTGATGGGAGCGGTAATTCTTTTTGTAAGATATAAGGTTAACACAACACCTATAAATATAAAAAGAAAGGTAAAAGCCAAAGTCGATATCTGGAATTCATCTATTCTTTTGTGAAGATTTCCAAGGGACAATCCAAGATAAACATACCCTATAATCTCCTGATTTACACTCACCTTATCGTTTAACAATACCTCTTTTGATTTATTACCAGCAAAGCCAAGTATGGGAGATAGGAAACTAATATACCGATTCCCGTCTTCTTTATTGACAAGTTCCTCGTAGGTCGTTTTTGGAGGGAAACTGAAATTTATCATACTCACTACCGGGGCCGGTGGAATTTCAAATCCTGACATAAAGCTTTTGCACATAAGTGGTTTTTTGTCTTTATCAAGAAGGCAAACATAAGCAATATCTTCATCCACTTCCAGGCTCTCAACGATCTGTGTCATAGATTCTTTATCCCCTGTGTAGATGCTGTATTCGCTTGTTTGAGATGCCATGCCGGCAATAATTAAACCATGATTTACAAGATTACGATATATGTGAGAAGTTGCGTTTTGTATGAGAAAAAAGCTGATACCTCCTGCAGTCACCAGGATAATTAAAATGGTTAAAAGATTAAATTTGGCTGCAATGCTTATTCGCCGCCTTGTTTTTGTGGTAGACATAATTCATTAATCAAAGACTTGGTGCGCAGCACGAATATATTTTTCCTGAAAAGTTATCTTCATACGGTTGGCTGTTCTCAGATTCAGGGTATAAAGAAACTTTCTGGGGAAAGATAAAGGTACAGAAGTCGCCTTTGTTCCTCGTATTATTTCGATAGCCTTCTCTCCACATTGCACTCCGATATCAAGAAAGTCATATTCCAGGGAGCAAAGGGCTCCTGCCTTTGCCCACGTGGAAGAAGGACCGCAAAATGGTATCTGATTTCTGAATGAAAACAGCAAAATTTGTTTGGCCGTTAACGGATTAAATACAAGGGTGTCATTTATTCCCCATAAAATATCAGCATTCTTTACTAAAATTTTTAGTGCATTGGGAATGTCTTTTGGTGTATAAACCGGCACAGGGTTAAGATCAAGTCCCATTTTCCCTGCTATTACTTTAGCAAGTTGAATCTTTTCTTTATTTTCCGCCGGGTTGTATATAACACCAATCGTTTTTGCCTCCGGGAGGATACTCTTTAACCAAGAAAACTGCGTTTCTATCGGAAAGTCAAGTATTACCCCGGTAGCATTGCGTGCACGCGTTATTATACCCTCATCGAGAATAAGGGTGGCAACAACTGGCACATCAACAAATGTCTTGAGAACTTCTACCGTTGAGGTAGTTCCAACAGCAAATATCAATCTCGGTTTATTTTTTTTGATTTCCGGATATATTTTCGATATCTGTATTATATCACTTTCAATTATATAGACATCCCATATTGCCGATATTTTTTGCTCCGTAAGATATTTCTGAAAACCTGCAAGTACCTCTTTATAAGGTGCTTCCTTGTGACCAACAAAAACGGCAATGTGCAAATCTATTGCTGAGACGGCAGAGGCAGTTGTCCATAACACGAAGACACAGGTAAAGAACATCTTGAAAATAACAGGCATTTGCATCTGTGCACGATTCATTTTACCTAATACATTAAAATGCATACGTAATCTTAATGCGAAACGTCCTGCCATCCTGTTCGATTATGTCCTGCGTGTGTTCTTCGCCAGCAGGGTCTTCGTATTCCTTATTAAACAGGTTAAAAACTCCTCCTGAAACTTCTAGTGTTTTAAAAATATTATGACTGTATAGTGTCATATTAGTGACAAAAAAGTCTTCTGCAAATTTCCTATCAAGTGTTTTTCTCCTGCTTATGTACTGTTCCTCGCCGCTTAAAAAGAGTTTGCGCTTTATCACAGGGATAATAATGTTGAATTTACCCAGGTATTCAGGAGAATTTACCAGATCTTCCCCGGCCGTGGTATTTTCAGTTTCCTGAATGGTGTAACTAGCCCTGCCCTCAAGTCCACTTTCCCATTTTTCTTCCAGCTCAAATTCAAGGCCTTTTGCGCGAACCTTATCCACGTTTTCAAACACATTGAACCCGTCTGTATAGTCTCTTCTTGAGACAATGAGATCGTCAATTGAGT
>JAUPKS010000062.1 GCA_030837315.1 Planctomycetota bacterium | reverse complement strand
TCAGGGATTCTTTAACGAGACTATGTAAACGGTTCTTCAACAAGGTATCACCTAGTGTAACCGCCTCTTTTGATATATCCGATGGAATAGGAACATACAAAATGTAATCTTGTGTATTCTCATGAGAAGGTAAGGATTGCTGTGCAAGGATGAACGGCGCCCACAATAGGAATAATAAAGTGTAGAAGAATGTTACATACATTGATTTCTTTAATAGGTTATGAAACCGCTGGGGCAATTGAACTATAAAAGTAAGCCGATATTTAACAAGACTATAGAGATATTCAGTTAGCATTTCTCTGTTACAGAAACTGGAATATTTCATCGGATCCCTCCTTTTCTTTCAAGGGTTTTCTCGGCGACTTCCTTAAAATTATTCCCAAAAGGCTTTTTTAGCCTTTCTGTACGTCCGTGTACGTTTAAAGACACTTTACTTTGCGTCCCCCCGATCATTCAGGGATTGTCTTTGTCGTGATAAAACTTCGTCTATAATAGCAAATTAGCAAAACAAGCGGCAACAGATTTATTCAAAGAGCTATGAAAAGTGTGTCATGACACATTGCCCACACAGATGACAATCGGTGCTTTTCAACTCTTTGGCTTTTCAAAAAAACGAAACCGCTCATTTGATCTCTGGGGTTGCATCCAGATCAAAAGGATTCGTTCTCAGGGCAAAAGAAAAGAGATAGGGATACTGATCCTTTAAATGTTTCATATACTGCAGCCATTCGGAAATTAATACAATATATGCCCTTTTTATATCACCGGAGAGATGCGTGTAATCAGCGTTCGATAGCTTTCTTGTATCCACCCTGGCAACTAATTCTTCTGTTAAATGAGACACTGCCCAAAGAAGTTCTGTAAATGATTCATGTTCTAGGAGATTGGGGTTTTCTAACAGACGTAACAAAAAATCTCTTTTCTCTAAAAGGAAATTGCGTAAATCTTCCAAATCGCCTTTTTGAATATCAATGCGATAATCGTAATCCTTAAGACCCTTGCCCGTGTCAGAAAATTTTTTCTCTGTCCAATTGTTACTCACAAGAAGATTTTCCCTGATCTTATCAAAGTGGCAATCAAACCGAGAAAAACACTTCAAGAGCTTTATCCCCACTTCACAGAAGAAAGTGCCGATAACCATATTTAACTTTTTCAACATGGAACGCTTTTCCCTCTCATTCAGCAACCTGTGAACAATCAGCGTAACGAACAAAACCTCAATCGGAACAAACGCTATATCCCCTATCAAATAAAGAAAGATATGATGGGCATCCTGAAAAATTGCGTAATGAACGAAATAGAAGAATACCGATAGTGCAACGAGGGATAAACCCAGAAATATCTGCCAATCAAACCGCTTCATGTTACATTACCTCAATGCTCTCTTGGTCGCACGAGACGACCCATTATAGTAAGCTGCCTTTGGCAGCAACTTTTAATCTCCCCTCCAAAAAGAGGGGCTGGGGTGTGTTCCGGCAAATTTACACACCTTTATAACCCCACTTTTTAGAGGGAAATCATACAGTTTTGCAATTCCTTAACGTCACGTCAGACACGGACAAACAATCCTCGTTCAAAGCATACAAGGACAAGACTTGTCCTTGCCACCCTGAAACCCGCTTGAATAAAATGAAAATTCCAAATACGATCAGGCTACCTCCATCATCCATGGAATATCTTCACTGGCAAAGCGGATCGTGCTTTCGGTCATATAATTGTATTCTGTCCTGAAGTGATTATAATGGGACAATTCCATATCTGAGAGCATTTTAAAATTCTTTCGGTCATTTTCCTCCGCTGAGGCTTCAACGGCCTTTTTGTAAAACTCGTATGCCCTCCACTCTGTGTCCATAATAACCTTAATAGCTTCCCCGAATGATACGGTTATGGCCGGTGTTTCAGGCCGAACGATCTTCCTTTCCGCAGATTCCTGCAAGGCGGGTGTTTGTTTAAATTTTTCCTGATAATATGCCAGGAGGAAGTCGTAGTGCTTCAACTCAACAGCAGCCATGATCTCAAACTTTAAACGTGCACCTTTGTCTTCCATCTGAAGTGCAAAATAAGAGTAAAACCGGCTTGCCTTTATCTCTTCCGAGATGGCCGTTTCCAAGATACTTTTGATATCAGTTAACATAAGGTCCCCAACGAAATAAAATCAGGTATGGACAAACAGATTAGTCCATACCACCCTTGAGTATTCAAATTCCTTACCATTTAATTAGTTTGCCTTTGGTAACAACCTTAAATCTCCCCTCTAAAAAGAGGGGCCGGGGGTGTGTTGTGGCATTATGTACACACCCCTTATATCCCCTATTTTTAAAGGGGAATTATGAAAGTTTGAAATTCCTTAACATACATTTAAGCCTTCGGCGACTTGTAGCCACAAAGACGTTACGACACAAAGAAAACACTCAGTATATGCTTGACTCTGAGGCTAAAATTCTTATACACAATCTATGCCCGAAGGGCAGAAAGCACATAACCAGGGGGTGAAGCCCCTGGATGAAGAAATACAAAAAGAATTAACTCCGAAGGGGTGAAAGAGAAAAGGATTTTATTGATTTCCCCGGAAATACTGCGTTGAATACAAATTGTATTTGGAAATGATTGAGCCGTAATTTCTTTCACCCTTTCAGGGCTGACTGTTTTCATACATTTTAGCAGGGGATTTGCCCTCTGCTATATACTGACGGCCTTTCAGGCCTAACATTGAAATTCCTTGCCATGAACCTAAACCCACCCGTCAATCCCCTCATGGGAAGAAAAGGGACGGTAAAACATTAAGACCATTCCTATTTCTCCTTCGCAAAGAGGAAATAAAGGGGAGACGAGATATATGCCCTTTCAATATCCTCTTTCCGCAACATCGTGAGTCTTCGTCGTGAGCTCCAGACGAACGCTCACTCGAACGATGAAGGGGCGGTCTTCCGAGTTATCGGTAGGGTGGATTAAGGCGTTGGTTTTTACGCCAAATCCACCTTCACCACTATTTAATCTCAACTGAAAACTTCAACACCCTTGGTTTAACCAGTCCCTCAAAATCTTTATACGCCATCCTGACCAGTTCCCTGTGGGAACCTGCGTTGAATGCAATCTCTTCGTCTTCGGTTAAACTTTTCGCCACAAAAACATCCATTCCGTAAAGATTACCAAAAGGCGGCATGGCGCCAACCTCACACCCAGGAAACAGCCCTTTAAATTCCTCTTCATCGGCGATTTCAATCTTACCCGACCCCGTTGCCTTCTTTAAAAGATCAAAATCCACTTTATAAGAAGCAGGAAGAACGGCCATAGCCATTTTCCCGTCGGCCTTCACCATGACCGTTTTCGCCAATTCTTTCCGCGGAATATGGGCAGATGTTGCCGTTTCCTGTGCTGTAAATGCACGGGAGTGACTGATGGTTACGTACTTCATGCTATGACTATCCAAAAATTCTTTCAATCTTTTCACTGGCATAGGAATCTCCTTTTTTAAACCTTATGTAAAGGCCTTCTCGATGTCCTCTATTAAATCGTCAACATTTTCAAGTCCTACAGAGACCCGAATAAGTTCGTCAGATATTCCCACCTTTTCCCTGATTTCCTTTGGGAGAGACGCATGCGTCATTATTGCAGGGTGTTCTATGAGTGACTCCACACCACCCAGACTCTCTGCTAAAGAGAATATTTTTACCCTTTCGAGAAATCCCCTTGCTACATCGAGCCCTCCCTTTACGAAAAATGTTATTATTCCTCCAAATCCAGCCATCTGTTTCCATGCAAGTTCGTGTTGTGGATGCGACCAGAGTCCCGGATAAATAACCCTTCTTACCTTGGGATGATTCTCTAAAAATTGTGCTATCTTCATCGTATTTTCCGCATGCCGCTCCATCCTGACAGCAAGGGTTTTGATTCCACGAAGAACCAGAAAACAATCAAAAGGGCCCGGCACCCCACCTGCTGCGTTTTGAAGAAACTGAAGTTTGTCGCACAATCCCTGATCGTTCACTACAAGAGCACCGCCAATAACATCGCTGTGGCCATTCAGATACTTGGTAGTGCTGTGCATGACGATGTCTGCTCCAGGTTTTAGAGGTTTTTGGAAGAAAGGGGTTGAGTAATCGTTGAAATAGCTGACATTCCTGACGAAAAGGCAAATCCGTAATTTCCTTGCTTCAATTAAGGGGTGGTTACAAAACCTATGAGAATTCCACTTAATATTCTGTAATTATCTAGTACCTTGTCTGCATCAACTGCTTTTAATCTGCTTACCTATGGAAAACGCCTTGCCAAGGCATCGGCCAACTCCATAATAGGCGCGGACCTCCGGGGCATATAAGACGGGACGTATTTTCTCTATATCAATCGCCCCGTCTTCTCCAAACACAGATTCATCAGCTTTCACATCCACAATTTCACCGATAAACTGGGTGTGCAATCCTATTTCAATGGTGTGCGTTAGTTTACATTCCAAAACAAGAGGAAACTCTTTGATATACGGGGCATCGACAAGGTCGCTCTTTACCGGGGTAAGTCCGGCTACGGTAAACTTGTCTTCCTTTCCACCTGATACCATCCCGAAATAATCGGCCGCCTTGACATGCGATTCAGAAGGAATATTTACCGTAAAAGCCTTCCGATCCACAATATTCCCATACGTATACGTGGCCTTTCTGAGAGAAACTGCGACAGATGGCGGACTGGAACAACACAGCCCTCCCCACGCCACGTTCATTACATTTGGCTTTCCCGCCTTGTCATAAGTCCCCACAATAAAGACCGGGGTTGGGTATACGATGGTTTTTGCACCTAAAGATTTTTTCATAATCATTCTCCACGCTTTAAATTAGTAGTCCGCATAGATAAAATGAAAATTCCTATACGATATATTCAGAGTCTTATTATTCAGGCTTTGATTATATCTCTTCCATACCGTTCCACTTTATAGTTACATTCGATAAACTCCAGTGGATCACAAAGAGTCACGACGCTACGATCACTCATCGTTTTCCAGTCAAGCCTTTCATAAGGAAAAGATTTCGGCAGCCATGCCACAGAAATATGCACATGAGGAGGAATCTTTGTAGTTCTCTTTCAGGTATCTGCAATAGTAGCAATCAATTCTCCTTCACCCACGACCTTCCCTATCGTAACACCGCTGTATGGATTCATATGACCATAAATGGTATGAAGTCTATTTCCACAAGCATCGTAGATGTTATGGCTTACAAATATCGATTTCCCCAGGAAATCATCACCAATACGGACAATTTCCCCCTCATACATCATTGGGATCATTGTCTTCTCACGAAGACTACGATCTTGCCCTCCTGTGTCCCGGTAAAAACAAAAATCTAGTCCTTCGTGGGCTCTTAGTCGAACCCCACGATCTCCCCACCATGTAGAGAGATCGTTGAACAGCATCCCCGGATAAAAAATCCATGCATCAAACCCAAATCGGTTAAGGTTATTATGTCTTACTAAAAATTCAATAAATTGTGATTTCATCGTTTTATTTGTTACGTTCTTCTTCGTAACCGGTACTTTCACTTTGATGCCTTCCTTTTCGTTCTGGTTCCTGCACCTCAGGTTTCACGACCAGGGGAAAGACTACAAGAAACACGCCCACGATGACAACAATCGCAGCAATGATGAGTCTCGCAACCCTATCCCCTATTAGTCTGCCGTAGATAGACACGATCATTTTCCAGTGGAGGATGATGTGAATCGTCAGGAAACCCAGAAAGACGAAGGCAATGACAAGATGGATCGTTCCCCATTGGTGGCGGTCCATGCCAAACAAGAATAATTCCACTTTTCTCCCATAAACAGCCGCAGTTTCTTTGCCAGGTAACAGGACAAACTTCATAAGAAACCCAATCCCTGCCATTGCCATTACACAGAGAAACATCAAGGCATCGAGTACCAGATTAACCTTTGATTTATCCATCGTCATTCAATCCTTATTCCTGAAGATGTTAAACAAAATAACTATTTTCCAAATGGGTGGGCATCGGTTTAACTAGGTTGGTTTTAAAAGACAAAAACCCAACGACTTTTATTTATTACCCACCCCTCAATCCCCTCCCAAGAG
>JAUPKS010000061.1 GCA_030837315.1 Planctomycetota bacterium | reverse complement strand
GTTATAAGGCGATAGAAAACGATCCGGATAACCCCTTAACTTATGTAGACCTTGGCGTCTTTTTCCACAAATTGGAAAAGGATATAGATGCCATAGCACAATATAAGAGGGCATTAGAACTCGACTCAAACAATCCTTATATTATGTTTAATTTAGGTGTGGGATATTTGGATATGGGTTTATATGAAGATGCAGAAACCACCTTTCAAAAGGTTACTGAAATTAATCCGCTATACGATAATGCGCATTATAACCTTGCCGTGTCAATGCACAAACAGGGAAAAGTGGACGAATGTGTAAAAGAACTCAACAAAACACTTGAAGTAAATCCAAAATATTCTGATGCGTATGTTGTATTTGGCTTGATTAGTCTTACAGAAAAGAAATTTGAGGAGGCTATAGCTCAGTATAACAAGGCTATGGAGATAAACCCTGACAACATCGAAGCCCGCTATCAGAGGGCGATTGTCTTTGCCTTGCAAAAGAGATATGACGATGCATTAGCAGAAAATATGGCGGTATTAGAAAAAAACCCAAAACACGCCAATGCGGCATACAATATTGGTGTAATCTATCACAGGACAGACCGGCTCGACAAGGCTATAGAATGGTATGATAAGATAGCAAAGAAGATTGATCCACTTTACGAAGATGCCTATTACAACAGGGCACAAATCTATTCAATGAAGGGGGATCACAGCAAGGCATATAGCGATTACCTCTCATATTCGTATATTACGAAGTGGAGGACGGGAAAAGATCCTGCGGTGGTCTATAAGCAGGATGAAATTAAGGAGATGTTCTTGTCTTCAGTGCCAGTCTTAAAAGGTCAGGTAAAGGACCAGGAACTGGAATTAAAATCAAATTGACATGATAAAACGATTATCAATTGCAGGAATTATCACCCTGTTGCTTTCTCAATCTTGTGGATTTGCAAAAGAAGTCCTGTCGTCCGGTGACAGGTATTTTGATAATGGACGATTGGATGAGGCCATTCATGAATATGAGAAGTTACTTGAAAAAAACAAGAAACAGCCTGAGATTTATTTTAAGCTGGGAAATGCCTATTGCAAAAAAGGGAATCTGGAAAAGGCATTAGAGGCGTTTAATCTGGCTATCCAACTCAAGCCGGATTATGCAGAGGCTTATCAAAGGTTGTCTGAGGTAAGTATGCAGATCGGGGCACCAGAGGATGAGCTTAAGGTTTGCCTGAAAGAAGTACAAAAAGACCCTAATAATGCAGATGCTCATCTTCAATTGGGCATGATTTATTATAAACGTAATCTTTTTGATGAAGCAAAGAGGGAATACGAAACAACGATAGGACTCGAACCTAAGAAGGAAGAGGCATATTTTAACCTCGGTGTTTTGTACCAGGAGGTTAATACCCATGATAAGGCGCTTGAAATGTATAAAAAGGCGATTGAGGTATCACCGAACTATGACAAGGCGCACTTTAACCTGGGAATTGTTTACTATCAGACAGGGCTCGTGGAGGAGTCAATTTCTGAGTATAAGCGAGTTATTGAAATAAATCCGAAGTATGCCGACGCGTATGTGAACTTGGGAATTGCTTGTTTTATAAAGGGTTTGTATCGCGATGCCATTGAAGCCCTGACGAAGGCGTTATTGCAGGGTTCAAATATTGCAAAGATTCATTATTATCTCGGCAATATTTATCATAAGATGGACAAGACGGACAAGGCGATTGTTGAGTACAATCAGGCAGTAAAAGCCAATTCAAGATTAGTTTCGCCACATTATAATTTAGGTATCATTTATCTGAAGGAAAAAAAGGCTGATCAGGCCATTGGGGAATTTACAAAGGTGATCTTTCTTGACCACGATTATGCCAATGCCTATCTAAGCCGTAGTAAAGCCTATGAATTGAAGGGCGATAGGGCAAATGCGCAGAACGATTACAATTCCTACCAGCATGCCAAATCGGCCTTTGCAAGGATTTACAAAGAAGAGAACGTATCATCCTATTATGAAGGTTCAAATCCTGATAAATAAATATGGAAACATGTATGGCTACTATTAGCGCACTTCTTTGCCATTGTCTGCCTGTTTACTAGCATCCTTGACAGTTTTCCCGGTTTCTGATTTATGATCTTTTGCACATCGGAAGCCAATGCTTTTGTTTCGATCCTCTGTTTTTCCAAATATCCTTACAGCGCATCGCATTTTATATGCATAGGGGGCAAATAAAGAAGCCCCTTTGATTACTCGCGTGCCAGTGCTGGTTTCCGGTCCTTTAGGATTTATGCTTGGACTCGTTCGGTAATATTCCGGATGATACCAATCGTTGCACCATTCAGAGACGCTGCCGATTAAATCCATGCATCCATACAGGCTCGCTCCATATTCAAAACTGCCCACAGACAAAGGTGCGTCAGGGCCAACGTTGCTTCGTTTAGCATCCCATACATTGCCCCATGGAAATCTGCGCCCGTCAGCTCCCCTGGCGGCCTTCTCCCATTCAGCCTCAGTGGGCAAACGTTTGCCTGCCCATGCAGCATAGGCATATGCATCATACCAGTCGACGCGAGTTACAGGGTAATCAGGATAATCATAATAGGGATAATCCCATCCTGTGTGGGGTGTTCCAGGGGTGTGGTCTTTGTTTTTTGGTTCACTAGGGAAACATTTACTGTGGTCGCCAGTGCTTTTGATAGATTGCAAAAATTCCCAGTACAGGGCATTGGTGACCTCATATTTATCGATGTAGTATGAGTCTAAATATACTTCATGTTGTGGCGTTTCTTCAGGAATAAATTCGTCTTCTGTTGTACCCATAATAAATTTTCCTGCAGGGATTACGATCATTTCACTCCATTTCCCACGATTTTCAGCCAGGGCTTTTTTCATCCTTTCGTCCCGCTCAGCCAGCGTTAACTCCTTACGTTGACTCTTTTCGGATGGTTTTAGCCCTTTTTCTAATTTATTTATGTAAACTTTAACATCCTGGAGTCTCTTTTGGTAATTTTCATCTGACTTCGTTTCAGGTGGTTGCGCCTCCAATAATGTCTTACATTTGTCGAGACGGGCTAAGGCCTCCCTTTGATTTCCAAGTTTCCAATAAATTCCTCCCATCTGAAAATGGAGGGATGGTAGTTCGGGATTTATTCTCTCTGCTTTTTTGTATTCTTCTAAAGCTCCTTCATAATCATTCAGTTCTTCGCGCAGTCGATTTCCTTCCATAAGGTGATACATGGCAGCTTTCGTCTTTTCTTCCGGAGTGGCATCTGGTGGGAGGTTGATTTCTACTTTTTTATCAGGTATTGAAGTTTTTTTGTCGGCTGAAGATTTGGAGATAAGTTGCGTCCCGTCTTTTTTACAGAATTTTTCACCTGGATTTGCCTTATCCTTGCAGGTTGGACATATGAGATCGGCTTCGTTGAATTCCACAAGTTCTTTGCCGTCGATACTGCAGAAGCATATGTCTCCCGGGTATATTCGACTACATTCCGGACAAAGCTTGTTTTTCGTGACATTTTCTTTTATTTTTGGTAAAGATTCTCTTTTCGATGGTGGATTTTGAGCCTCGCCTTTGGGTGTTTGTGCCAGAAGCAAATTGTATTGCAGTATTGCAAACATAATAAATGCAATAATCGGATATACAAAATTCACAGGAACAACCTCCTTATTGTCAAATAATAAACATAACTGAATATATACAAAAAAGAGATGCATTATAGTATCCCTTTTTTTGGACTAAATGAGAAACGACCTGATAGAACTAAGGTTTCTTTTCTGCCATCTCGATAGATCGGGCTTCTTTTTCAAGCTTCCAGATTGACCATTCACCCCATTCAACATATTTTTTGCCATCGGACAGCCAATATTGTGTGCCATCCCTTTCTCTCGTGCAAGTAAGGTTTTCTACCGCACGAGTCTGTGTCTGTTTTATGATTTTGAAAAAGTGACAATCCACTTGATGAAAGTTAATTTCTGAATTATTCTTTACTTCCTTTAATTCAAGATCTTCAACGGTTAATTTCTTTTCATTGAATTTCTTTTCGTCCACAGGAATTTCATAAGTGATTGTCTCCGTTACTTTAATGGAGATTGGATTCGGTTTCTCGTCCATCCACGGGATTTGCAGAGCTCCCCCATAAGGGGCAAAAGATTGGTGATAGCTTGGTAGCTCACTATCAGGCTGTTTAGAAGTATCTATAATTCCTCCGCCGGCATGCTGCCCATGAGCAGGTTTTGTGGTAAAAAACATACAAGAGGAAAAAGTAAGAATCGAGGCACAAATAAGTGATTTAGTGAGGTAGTTTTTCATTATATGAGATTCCTTCAACAAATTTTATATATGTTAAAATTTCTGATGAGAAAATTTTACATGAGGGTAGCAGCTTTGTCAATTAATTTAGATTAACCTGATTTTACAGGTATTTTAAATTTCTCCGGAGAAAAAAATTGTCGCCAGGCAAAAAATCACTTGAGAAGTTGTACTTGAAAGGATTGTTCTCCCTGGTTATTAAAAAATGACTTGAACATGAAATAACTTTGTGGTAGAATTCTCGAACTTTTGCATTTATAGTAGTTTTTTATATATACAAACAGCCTTTGTATAGTATTTTATTCCTACATAAATAACCAAAAAATATATAGAACGAAGACACCCTTTCAAAAAGATCGTGAGGAGGAATATATGGAGCGGTTGAAGCAGTTGTTTGAATTTATTCAGAGAAGAAAAAAACTCGTAGGCTTCTTCACTATAATCGTATTAGTAGGTTTTTTTGTTACGATAACAAAGGTTTACCACTACTCAGAGAAGAGCGAGTTTTGTGCTAGCTGCCATGAAATGAAAATTCATTATGATTCTTTTAAGGCATCGAAGCATCATAACGAACACGTTGAGAATTGTCACGCCTGTCATGTTGGTCCCGGGCTTAAGGGCTATGCCCATGCGAAACTTAGCGACGGAACACATGATTCATTTATGCACTCATTTCAAGCCTATACAGATGGCTCGTTTATTGAGATTGCTGAGGATAGCCTTCAAATCTTAAACGAAAACTGTATCCGCTGCCATTCAGAGGGTTTTACAAAGGACAAATCTCATATTGAATTTGTTTTAAAAAGCAATAAAAACAGCACCGAGGTTTCCCATGGCATAGCACTTGAGAAATTGACATGTACGGATTGTCATCTTGGTGTGGTTCATCCGCACATGCCGGGTGATTTGTTCAAGGCCTATGTAGCAAAGAAGATCAAGCCTTACGGTACGTACGAAGAAACTGATTGTCTGGCCTGTCATAAAATGGCTACGCCAGAGGTTGTGAAGGAGTGGACAAAAGGTGTTCATGCGGTGAAGGGTGTGACGTGTGTTACTTGTCATGGTAACGATCATCGGCTCATTGCAAAGAAGCGTGGTCATGTTTCTGCAAGTACCTGCGGCGAATGTCATCAGAATCAATATGTTGAGTTTCGAGAAAGTAAACATCTTCAAGGTCATCCTGTAGCAGCTCCAAGCAAATTTGATGTGATCAGTACAAGGTTGTTGAATATTAAGGATTGTAAAGGGTGTCATAAGTTAGGCCTGAGTTATGAGTTCGATAGAATTGGAGGGAGCTGTGATGCCTGCCATCCAAGCCACAAATTCTCGGTGGCAGATGCAAAAGCGTACGATGCCTGCGAAAAGTGCCATGTTGGTGGACCTGAACATGCTCAGTTAGCGATGGGTCAGGGGTCGATTTTTGGCAAGGTTTTAGAGTTACGTAACCAGGGACTCATTAAAAAGGAATTAGTGACGTGTCAGTCCTGCCACGGTCCAAATAAATCACATAATTTCAGTAAATCTTTTATACCGAAAGAAGTTGATATATTACTCTTTGGGGGTTATGGATACTTAAAGCCTCAAACAACACATCAATAGTATCAAAAATACTTGAATGAACCTTTACATTGGTTTACCATTAATCCCACCGTCCCTAAACGGTGGGATTTTTTTTGTCTGTGCAGAGTATTGTTTCTCATGACCCGTATCGCAGGTGTTTATTACCTGCATATGGCATTTTAATTTACGAATGAAAGGGCAACTATGGGAAAGAATCTGGTATATAAAATTTTAAATTCGCATCTTGCATCCGGTAAACTAAAAGGCGGCGAAGAGATTGCTATTTCTATCGATCAGACTCTCACACAAGATGCCACCGGCACCATGGCTTATCTCCAGTTCGAAGCTATGGGCGTACCAAAAGTGAAGACAAAATTGTCGGTGAGCTACGTTGACCACAATATGCTTCAAACAGGTTATGAAAACTTTGACGATCATGTATTCCTTCAAAGCATTGCCAAAAAATACGGTATTTACTTTTCCAAGCCCGGGAATGGCATCTGTCATCAGGTGCACCTTGAACGGTTTGGCGTGCCCGGGGAAACCTTGTTGGGTTCTGATAGTCATACACCTACATGCGGAGGCTTGGGTATGATTGCTATTGGTGCGGGAGGTCTGGATGTTGCCATTGCTATGGCCGGAGGACCATTTTATGTCACCATGCCAAAAGTAGTTTTGGTAAAACTGAGTGGCGCGTTGCAATCATGGGTAACTGCAAAAGATGTGATATTAGAATTATTGCGCAGGTTAACGGTAAAAGGCGGTGTGGGCAAAATATTTGAATACGGAGGCGAAGGAGTAGCGACACTTACGGTGACGGAACGCGCTACAATCACGAATATGGGGGCGGAACTTGGGGCACTCACTTCGGTTTTTCCCAGTGACGCGCAAACAAAGAAATATCTCAGGATGCAGGGGAGAGAAGGCGTATGGAAATCTTTAAAGGCCGATGCCACCGCTCAGTATGATGAAGTTGTAGAGATGGATCTTTCATCCCTGGAGCCGATGATTGCCAGACCTCACAGTCCTGATAATGTTTGTAAGGTGAGTGAAATAAAAGGCGTAAATGTTCAGCAGGTTTGTATTGGAAGTTGTACAAACTCGTCGTATCATGATCTTATGGTAGCCGCGGCGATCTTAAAGGGACGAAAGGTGCATCCAGAGGTCAGTCTGACCATTTCTCCTGGCTCGCGGCAGGTGTTGGAGATGATAACAAAGAATGGCGCTTTGGCGGACATGATCTCCGCAGGTGCGCGTGTTGTTGAGGTCGCTTGTGGACCTTGTATTGGGATGGGACAAGCCCCACCTTCGGGCGGCGTTTCGGTGCGGTCGTTTAACAGAAACTTTGAGGGTAGAAGTGGAACAGCAGATGCACAAGTTTACCTGGTTAGCCCAGAAACGGCTATAGCAACCGCGATCAATGGTGTCATTCGTGATCCCAGGGATTTTGGTGAACGGATCGTTATTAAATTTCCAAAGAAGTTTACGGTAGACGACAGCATGATTATTCCACCCTCTGAAAAACCAGAAGAGGTCACGATTATGAGAGGACCAAATATAAAGCCTTTACCAAAAAAAGAACCTCTGCCAGATACTCTGAAAGGGGATGTTCTTTTAAAGGTGGGGGATAATATTACTACCGATCATATTATGCCGGCCGGGGCAAAGGTTTTACCCCTGCGGTCGAATATCCCGGCCATTTCTGAATTTGTATTTGAGAAGGTGGACAAGGAATTTGTAAAACGGGCCAAGGAAAAGGGGGGTGGTTTTCTTATTGGCGGGACGAACTATGGCCAGGGATCAAGTAGAGAGCACGCCGCTCTTGCACCCATGTATTTAGGAGTAAAGGCGGTTATTGCTAAGTCCTTTGCCCGTATCCATCGTGCAAATCTCGTTAATTTTGGCATCCTGCCGCTAACTTTTGAAAATGAAAGTGACTACAACCTATTTGATCAGGGGGACACTATTGAACTGCCCGATATAAAAAATAAATTAAACTCGAGTAGCAGTATCATCGTAAATAATTTGACAAAAAATAAGGAAATAAAAGCAATGCACGCATTAAGCCTTCGGGAAATCGATATCCTGTGTGCCGGGGGTTTGTTGAATTATCAGGCGCAGAAGTAGCACGTAGCGATGTAAAGGTGTGATGGTCAAATGTTCAGTTCCCAAACTTCGCATCTTCTCCGTACTCCCATCTTCTTGTTTTTTTCCTTTGCGATCTTTGAGCCTCTTTGGTGGAATCTCTATGCTGAATGAAATAGAGAAATAGAAATAGTACAAATCACGTATAATTACGCTTCTGGCAAACACATGAACACATCCCTTATAGAAAAGTTTATTGAAAAAATAACGCATGGCAAAAAGGAACATGGTGGTCGTTTTTATGAAATTTTTTCAGCACGGGGATTTTTGCTGGAATTGGACGGGAGTGCTGGGATTGTAAGGCTGGCTGGCGATTCCCACAGAGAGGACGGTGAATTCCTGGAAGTACTGCAGCATCGTGATTATAAAAAGAGGTATAATAAGCTGCATCAGGACGCCATTGATGAACGCGATAACGAAGATAGGACTCGGAATCAGCATCAGCATGTATATTTTGACTTTATCGATATGCAATTGTTTGATATACATAACAATCAATATTTGAACGAGATATTTACCCATGAAATTCCCGTTGATCTTTTTCGTTTAAATTGGGAACGGGATCGGTATGGAAAATACGATCAATTTAAGACATGTGAGCAACTCCCTGCAATACGGGTATATGATCTGGAACCTTTCATAGCCCGTTTGGTGAAAGCAATTTCTTCCCTTGGGATATCTACATGGTCATCCTGCGAAGGTCATTGGGGTGGGCCTGCCTATATAGTCTTTGATGGAAAATATCATCGTCTTTGGTTTCAAACGGTATTTCATAAATTTATTCAAAAGAAGTTAAATTTATCATGTACGTGGGACTGGCTGGGGTGGGATGAGCGCTGTTCCATAAATAGCCCAGGCAAAGACCCCCTTGAATTATACCTGGAGATCCAGGATGTGGCGAAGTTCATTTACGATCAGAGGATTTTTTTAAGGAATATAAAAAAGGCGGCATGCTCTCTTCTAACTGCTAAGCATAAAAATATGAATCAAAAAGAGCTCCTTAATACTTTTGAGGGCTACTTTGAGAAATCAATGTGAAAATCAATCAAGGATTTGCCGGGAGGAAAAATTTAATATGAAAAAAGCATTCATACCTGTCCTTATCGTAAAATTGCTGTTTATATCTTCATCTGCCAGCTTTGCAGATTCGCCGATTACCGCTACTGATTTTTATGAGGCTTATCGGGATGTCAAAATGGTTCAGCGGGCACACCTGGAAGGCGTCATGGGTGTAGAGATTGCTGAATTTCTATCATCCCCGGAAAATCCTATAGATGTTAAGGCAGCGGTGATTAACGCCATTTCATGGAGATTTGAGGGGAAGAATAATGCAGAGCTGTATACGTACTATCTGGGATTATTATATCATATGTCAATTACCGAGCTGGATACCGGTTTTCTCAGTGCCGATGAGATATTCTGCATGGGCTATCTTATAGCAATGGACAACTATTTTCAACCGGAAAATGCGATACCATTGCTCGAAGAGGCGCATAAGTTAATGAAAGATAGTTTTGCCGTTTCGATTGTTTTAGCCCTGGCAAAGGCACAAATTGCCTTTGAGCAGGATTGGTGTGAGGCATGGAAAATCACAGAAAGTGTCTTAAGGAACACGGATCTCACGCAGGACTTGCGTCCGGAGGCGAAGAAAATAATTGTGGATTATATGATTTTATACAAGGAGTATTGTAAATAATTCAATTGTATAGGAATTTTCATTTTATTTAAGCGGTTTTTAGGGTGATAAGAAAAAACCCTGCTTGTCCGTGTTTAACTGAACTGCACATAATTTTAGCACAAATCATTCCCCTCTTGGGAGGGAATTTAAGGGGTGGGTAAGTCGGTAATTCGTGAGATATTCACTGAGATTCACGACCAAGGTACCCTCCTACAACTCCTCCCATCAAGGGAGGGGTTTTGTAATTTGTGCTGCCGAAAATGTAATTGAAAAGGGAAATAACGATGTCATTTAATGTGTTTATTACCCGAAAGATTCCTGAAGAAGGGATTAATTTATTAAAGAAGTTCTGCCAAAAGATGGAGGTAAATCCACATGACAGGCCGCTGACTTATGATGAGCTTATGCAGGAATCAAAAGACAGGGACGCGATGCTCACCATGCTTTCAGACAGGATGGATGCACGCCTGATACAAGAGGCAACAAATCTGAAGGTTATTGCCAATTATGCCGTGGGATATGACAATATCGATATTAAGGCTGCCAGTGCAAAGG
>JAUPKS010000367.1 GCA_030837315.1 Planctomycetota bacterium | reverse complement strand
TACAAGGAATTCCCCGTTCATGTGACAAGTTATATAGTGAGCTGCACATTTTGTATCGAAGTGTACAATCAGTGGCGCCTTATTTTCAGATTCAACTGTACTGAATTTACCCAAGAATGCATCTAAAGTTGCAATTTGTTCTTGGGTAAGTGTTATTTGTTTTGGGATTAAGTAGCCATTCTTCATAAATAACCATCCTTCCTAACACGATTATGTTACTTTCGGCCCTAACAAGTTAGAAACCAAAGGGGTCACCCATTAGAAGGCTGTCCGAAAATGTATTTACATGGCTGGTATATACCATATATTAAAAAATTACTTTTCTGCAGACAATATATTGTGTATATCGGTTGGCCTATTCCATTTCCATTCGTATGTAAAGATTTAATTTTTGCCCTCTGCCCCCTAAATAGAAGCAGGAATTTGGAATTTATTCTTTCACTGGTTCAAATACGCGTTCGACTTTATATCGCGCAATATTTCTCTTTCCGCCACGTCCTTTCGCCTTAACAGGCATATCTTTATCTATAAAGTCAAGTTCGGCATTATCTGGGATAGTATCAATAATCGCAGGATGTTCAATTATCTGCCTTATAAAATCAAAGGTCATTCCAATGTTTCTCTCTGCATACTCTTTTTTAGTCATTATTTCATCCCCTTTTTGAATCTTTCTTTATACCATTCCCATCTATCTTTTATGTCCTGCTCTGCATAGGTTAAAGCATCCTTTAAGTTTTGTATCTGAATTATCTGCTTTGTCTTTTCTCCTTTTGAGTTCAGTATATCACGGTGGAAAAAACCATGTGAGCAATCGTATCTTACAATGGGGTACCACTTATCCTTTATTTTTGATTCATACTGGGCAACTACGTCTTTTACCTTGCCTTTTTCAATCTCGATTTTTATCCTTAATCTATCTTCCCCATCCAGACTTAATTCTTTGGTAAATTCTTTGCTTCCCATAGCTCGTCTCTGACTTGGTGCAGTGCATTAATTTTATATCTGATAAATCCTCAAGCATTTCCTCCGATCGATTGAGTTCTTCCATCTCCCATCTCACTAATTGCTGCTACCTTACGTCCATTATCGAGGACTTTATTTAACGAAAAGAACCAGAAATGAGGTGCTCTATTAATCTGTGTCCTTCCTTTATATGGAGACCGGAGGCATGGGCGTTGGCTTCACTATAAGGAAGCCCTACACCTTTTTCTATACCGGTGCCATAGGCCGCAAAAGGGACGGATTCCGGGGTATGCGTTCGTTTAACAATGGGCGTATAATGGTCAGGGAGTACCAGTATACGCAGGTCACTGAATTTATTTTTAGCTTCAAGGATAGGTCCGATTATCTTGGAATCTACCTGTTCTATAGCCGATACCTTTTCATGCACCTTACCCTCATGTCCAGCCTCATCGGGGGCCTCTATGTGTATCAATACAAGGTCGTGGGTTTCAAGCGCCTTGATGGCATATTGCCCCTTATTGGCATAATTTGTGTCAAGATAGCCGGTAGCGCCAGGCACATGGATAATGTCCCATCCAAGATAACAGGCAATGCCTTTGATCAAGTCCACGGCGGTAATGACGGCGCCCGTGAGATTGAATCGTTCTTTAAATGTAGGCATTTTAGGCCGATGTCCCTGCCCCCACAACCAGATCATATTGGCGGGATTTTCTTCCAGGTCTATACGCACCTTGTTTACATCGTGATTCGACAGATATGCCCTGGAGCGCTCCATAAGATCGGTAAGGATTTCGCTTCCATTCCCTTTCGGAAGGTGTTTTTGAATTGATTGACCCATGATGTCGTGAGGTGGAAAACACCTGGCATCCATCTTTTGCGCGCCTTTGTATACCATGACATGGCGATAGCTTTTGCCTGGGTAAAATTGAATGGTATCATTTCCCAATTTTTCGTTCAGTACGCTAATGAGAATGGTTGCTTCATCAGTTTTTATATGGCCTGCGCAAAAGTCCTCCAGGGTGTCTTCGTTTGCGGTAATAAAGTTGCACCGGAATGCCCAGTCGCCGTCGTTAAGTTTAATACCAATACTGGCCGCCTCGAGGGGTGCGCGTCCTGAATAGTATTCCCTGGGACTATAACCCAGTAAGGTGAGATTGGCTACATCGCTGCCAGCTGGAAATCCGCTTGGAATGGTTCGAACGACGCCAAGCTGGCCATTTTGCGCAAGAAAATCAAGGTAAGGGGTACGGGCAGTTTCAACGGGGGTCCTGCCGCCAAGTTTGTCTATCGGGTAATCTGCCATACCGTCAGGAACAATAATGCAGTATTTCAAGAGACCTCCTATTCTTCTACACGGAGAAATTTAGTGTTATCTTTTATTACATCGAGTTGTTTAATTTCTGCAAGCGCCTTTTGCAGATTGCCTTCTTCTGCAAGATGGGTCATCATTACCAGGGGAACATTCCCATTTTCCCTGGCTTTGTGCTGGATAACCGAAGCAATGCTGATCTCATATTTCCCCAGAACACCGGATATTTTCGCAAGCACGCCAGGCTTATCGGTAACGGAAAACCGTAAATAATAGCGGGTTTTGAATTGCAGCATATCAGCTATGGGGACACGTTCACAATGCCCCGAAAAGGTCTTCATGGCCTTGAACGTGATACCTGCCCTTCCCAGTGCAACATCCACAAGATCCGCAACCACGGCGCTGGCAGTTGGCATCTGGCCTGCCCCCTTACCATAAAGCATGGTTTCCCCCACAGCGCTTCCGGTAATACAGATAGCATTAAAGACGCCATGTACCGAGGAAAGCGGATGGTCATGGGGAAGGAGCGTCGGGTGAACGCGGAGTTCTATCTTGTTTTCAACTCTTTTTGCAATTGCCAGGAGTTTTAAGGTATATCCCAATTCATGTGCATACCCAATATCAGACAGATCCACAGCGCTAATACCTTCGTGATAGATGTTTTGGTAATCAAAATCTACACCAAAGCCAATTCTCGCTAAAATAGCAAGCTTGTGTGACGAGTCAATGCCCTCGACATCCATGGTGGGATCTTTTTCTGCATAACCCAATTTTTGTGCCTCGGCGAGGGCGTCGCTGTATTTTACGTTCTCTTTGGTCATCTTGGTTAAAATGTAGTTGGTTGTGCCATTTACAATACCAAAAATAGCCTCAATCCTATTGGCAATAAAACCGTCTCTCAATGCAGCAATAATGGGGATACCCCCTCCCACGCTTGCCTCAAAGGAGATGCTCTTGCCGTGCTGGCGCGCCGTGCTAAAGAGCTCTGAACCATTGAGGGCTAAAAGCATTTTGTTTGCCGTCACAACGTCCTTTCCTTTTTCAAGAGCCATGGTGATAATTTCTTTAGCAGGGTGTACCCCGCCAATAAGTTCTACAACAACATGAATGTCAGGATTATTAAGCAGTGTCTTTGCATCGGTTGTGAAGAAGAAATCTGATGGTAAGTTTAGTTTGTTTTTTACATCCGGGTTACAATCGGCAATACCTTTTAACACCGGCAGGCAATCAAGTTTTTCCAGGAGCGGTGAATTCTTTTCCAAAAGAATTTTTGCGACGCCTGTTCCAACTGTTCCCATACCTATGAGTCCCACATTGAACGTCTTCATAAATTGTTTGTTTCCTAAATGATATTTGCCACGAAGAGGCAGAGACACAATATCTTCGGGTTGATGATAGTGAAAAAATGATTATACAAAGAGGATTTACTATAACGGATAAAATTGTTTATTGTCAATACAATTTGTAAGCACATGGAGTTGTTTTACAACCCGTTCCGTTTAATTTTCCTTGTAATATTGAAAGAGGTCTGATAGATTATTTTGCGAATTCAGGCAGGAATGTTTCACATGGGGCTCTTAGAGAAGCATGGTAAGCTTTAAAAACAGAGATATTATTTCTATCAGACATTTTAATAAACAAGAGTTGTTGTATATCCTTGATTTGGCCAGACGAATGGACCACATGGATCATACAGACATGCTCAAGGGTAAGGTGCTTGCCTCATTATTTTTTGAGCCTTCAACAAGGAC
>JAUPKS010000006.1 GCA_030837315.1 Planctomycetota bacterium | reverse complement strand
TTAGAAGCACAAAGACGCATCCTTTTTCAGAAAGCCGGGAAATCCGATCAGAAATCTTCTTTTGAAGGCATTCCACATCTTGATAAATTTCATCCCGACAAGAATCTCTTGAAAAGAACTTCGTTCATTTTCAAGAGAATATTTATTCCTCCTGAAGAATTGGCTGCTCTTTACTCGCTGCCAGCATCTTCCAGATATATTTCCTTTTATTATTTTGCCCGCACTATCTCACGACTCTATCATAAGATTCCCCGTTATCTTCCATTTTTTCTTTACCTGTTAAGACAGAGAAAAAATTCTCCCTACTTAAATGATCTGGACTTCTGGTTAATTCCATCAGACTTAAAAAAAGGTAGTGATTCAGCCCTCCGCAGAAAGCACAAAAATCAATGAGACTTTTTTGTCTAAATACTCTACAAATCTTCTTATCATTTTACGTGACAGGTGGAGAGTTTATCCCACTTAATGCAGTAACGATGCCCGTATAAATTCTCTAAATAACGGATGTGGATTTGTGGGCTTCGACTTAAATTCCGGGTGAAACTGCACACAAACGAACCAGGGGTGATCCTTAAGTTCCATGATTTCCACCAATCGGTCGTTCGGTGTATATCCACTAAAAACCATGCCCCTGGCTGCAAACATGTCCGTATATCCATTATTAAATTCATACCGGTGCCGATGCCGTTCTGAGATATCCCGGCTTCCATAGGCCGTATATGCCTTTGTGCCTTCATGAAGCAAACAAGGCTGCGCTCCCAGCCTCATGGTTCCCCCTTTAGACAACACGTTACGCTGCTCTTCCAACAAACTGATTACGGGGTCAGGGGTATTGACATCAAATTCTGTGCTATTTGCACCCTTGAGATTGCATACATTCCTCGCAAACTCAATTGCGGCGCATTGCATGCCGAGGCAAATGCCAAAGAAAGGAATTTTGTTTTCCCTTGCATACCGTATCGCTTCAATCTTGCCCTCAACGCCGCGCGCACCAAATCCACCCGGAACAAGAAGACCCCTCACCCCTTCAAGGTGTGCCCTGGCGCCGTTTTTTTCAATATCATCGGATTCTACCCTGCGTACCCGCACTCGTGCGTTGTTCCCTATTCCCCCATGAATAAGGGATTCGTAAATAGACTCATAGGCCGATTGATGCGCTATATATTTTCCCACAATCGCTACCTCTGTTGCCTGACTCGGATTTTTCAGTATTTCCAGTATTGACAACCACCTGTCGATAGTATTACCGTTTGTTTTTAACCCTAATTTTTGAATGATAAACGTATCTAAGCCTTGGTCAACGAGGATCAGCGGTATCTCATAGAGATAAGGCTTCACGTCCCGTTCTTCAATGATTGCATTTTTGTCCACATTACAAAAAAGGGATAACTTTTCTTTTATCTCAGCGCCAAGATGTTTTTCCGTCCTGCAAATAATGATATCGGGTTGAATGCCCGCCTGTCGCAACATACCAACGCTATGTTGGGTCGGTTTCGTCTTTATCTCTTCTGCGGCACTTAGGTAGGGGACAAGCGTTAGATGAATATAGAGCACGTTTTCTCTCCCCACCTTTTGGCCAAACTGCCTGATGGCTTCCAGGAATGGCTGGTTTTCTATATCGCCCACAATACCCCCGATTTCTGATATAACCACATCCGTATCAGGCCCATCCAGCTTTTGGATACATTCGATAATTTCATTGGTAATATGGGGTATTACCTGCACCGTCTTCCCTAAATACTCCCCCTTCCGCTCTTTCTTAATAACAGAATAATAGATAGAGCCGGTCGTAAAATTACAATACCTGTTCGTCTTGCTCTGGGTAAATCGCTCATAATGCCCCAGATCCAGATCTGTTTCAGCGCCATCATCAGTCACATATACCTCTCCGTGTTCATAGGGACTCATCGTCCCCGGATCGATATTCACATAGGGATCAAATTTTTGCAATCTTACTTTAAGTCCCCTGCTTTCTAATAACATCCCCATGGAGGCAGAGTTAAGGCCTTTACCGAGAGAAGAAACCACACCGCCAGTAACAAATATATGTTTAGTCATGTTTGTATCTTTCCAAAAATGCCATCAAATCATCCCGTGTATCAATACCCCTGGAGGTATACCCTGTAATTGCCACCTTAATTTTGTAACCGTTGGAGAGCGCCCTGAGCTGTTCCAACTTTTCAGCCTGTTCTAGAGACGAAGCCGGAAGTTTGGAGTATTGTAATAAAAAATCTCTCTTATATGCATAAATACCCAGATGTCTCAGAAATGTAATGCCTGGTTCATTGATTGGGTCTTTGCTATCACGTACGCAGGGAATCTGCGAGCGGGAGAAATAGAGCGCATATCCACGATTATCCAGCACAACCTTTACCACATGTGGATTGCTCAATTCTGCAGTATCTGTTATCACATTTGCAAGAGTCGCCATTACCGCAACATTATCTCCCACTAAAGTATCGATGACCTGATCAACCACAGACGCATGCATCTCGGGTTCGTCCCCCTGCACATTCACGATAATGTCAGCGTCTAACCGCCCCGCCACCTCAGCAATCCGGTCTGTCCCTGATGTATGCGACACGGAGGTCATCTCCACGTCTCCACCAAACCCTCTTACAATATCATATATGAGCTGGTTGTCCGTTGCAACAATTACTCTATCAATTCGACTTGCCTGCTTTACGTTTTGATAGACGTGTTCTATGATATACCTTCCTGTGACGGACTTGACTTCTGGCAGGATTAACTTACAAGGTAGCCTGGTCGACGCATATCTTGCGGGGATTATGACAACTGCCTTCATAGGATACATCCAATTTTTCTTTGTGTCCTTTGTGTCTTTGTGGTGAATTATTACGGAATCAATTACCTGGGTATTTCCAGGGATATGTCCAGTGCCTTCGCCGAATGGGTGATGGCGCCGACAGAAATTCTATCCACACCCGTTTGTGCTACCCGGTACACATTTTCCAGGGTAATATTTCCCGATGCCTCGGTAAGGGGCTGGTGTGTGCCCTCACCATACTTCCACCCTTTCACCAACATTACGGCATCTTGTAATTGCTGGATATCCATATTATCAAACAGGATGATATCAACCCCTGCTTTAAGGGCGTCTGTAACCTCTCCCAGCGTTCTTGTCTCTACCTCAATCAAAACACCCTTTTTTATCTTTTGTCTTACCACAGATACAGCCTTTTCAATGATGCTGACATGGGAAGGGACGTCATAGAATAATTTGTTTTTTATAATATCCAGGTGGTTGTCTTTTATGAGCACCTGGTCATAGAGTCCCATCCGGTGATTGACCCCTCCGCCCACTCCTACAGCATATTTTTCCAGATATCGCCAGCCGGGGATGGTCTTCCGCGTATCCAGAAGAGAAGTTTTTAGTGGCTTGATGCATTCAACAAACCGCGCTGTCAGCGTTGCAATCCCTGAGAGCCTTTGAAGCACGTTTAAGGCAATCCGTTCACCAGAGAGCAAGACCTTTGCGCTACCATGTATTATAGCGATGGTCTCTCCCTTATGAACAAGAGCTCCCTCTTTAACCCATTCTTTAAAAAAAATATTTTTATCTAGTTTTGAAAAAAAACAGGCAACAACGGGTAAGCCAGCGATAGTCCCGCTTTCTTTCGCAGTAAAAACTCCTTCTACCATCAGGTTGTCTGGGATAAGGCTTCCTGTCGTAATATCCCCGCTAAAAATATCCTCTTCAATAGCGATTTGAAGAAGGGCATCTATCTTCGCTGGTTCGAAATGAATTCTCATATTCATAATTAAAAGGACACACCAAATCTTTTACGCTTCACTTACCAACACCTCGTTAACCCCAATTGATAACCATTATATACCGTTTCAAAAAGAACTCAATACCATAATTGTTAATGTCTGTCTCTGGTGTTTTTTTCTTGACATCAAACAATTCTGTGTCATTATTACCAAAAGATATGATGTTGACTTTTAACGAAAAAGAAAAATACGTGAATTAATAAAAAACATACGATAAAGGCAAACCCTGAGCAATCAGGGGACGCAAAGTAAAAGGGTCTTTCAACTCACAAGGATGTAGTTAAAGACGCACCTTATCCTTTAGTGAAAAAGATAGCCTTACTGCCGAAGATGTTTACGAATATCTTTGCAGTAAGGCTTTTTTATTTTTACAAGTAAAGAAAGGAGGGTGGCAAATGAGTTTATATTTGCCCAAATGGCCGTATAATAAGCCATCAGTAAAGGTATTATATGTACTAATAGCCGTAAAATAAGACGGCTTTTAGTACGGCTAATTCAATGTATAGGAATTTCAAACAAATAGTTCCTCCCCCTCGATGGGGGAGGTTAGGTGGGGGTGAAGGAAAAAGCTAATCACCCTCCCCTTGCCCCTCCCATCAAGGGAGGGGAATATTTAGTTGCCAAAGGCCTAATAATCGTTAGATAAAGAATTAGTATGAATCTTACTTTACTTACACACTTAACCAAATAGGAGAAACCCATGCCAAAAGGTATTGCCTTAACAACCGGATTAAATGCCGTTAGCCCCGCACATTATGGCGGCTGGTCAGGAGAACTCAATGCATGCGAAGCGGACGCAAAAGACATGGCGGGGATTGTAACGTCGAAAGGGTTTGACGTAAAAACCTTGCTCACCAAAGAAGCTACCCGGAAAAATGTTATTGATGGAGTTAACAAGGCAGCCAACACTCTAACATCCGGCGACATCTTTATGCTGAGTTATTCCGGTCACGGCGGCCAACTCCCTGACCTGAACAGCGATGAGGACGATGCCCAGGATGAAACGTGGTGCCTTTACGATGGCGAACTGGTCGATGACGAGATTTACGCATTGCTTGGCAAATTCGCGCAGGGCGTGCGTATCCTGGTTTTTTCCGACAGTTGCCACAGTGGCTCAGTAACAAAGCACGTCTATTATCAGTCTACCATGAGGATGATGGGAGCAAGGGGAATCTCCCCGGAAATTCGGTATCGTTTCATGCCATGGGAAGTAGCGGTCCGCACCTATCGTGATAATAAGATATTTTATGATCCTATCTTAAAAGATGCTAAATTGAAGGAATCACGTGATGCCGTGAAGGCCTCCGTGATTCTCATCTCTGGCTGCCAGGACAACCAATTGTCCGCCGATGGTGCGTTTAACGGCTTGTTTACTGCAAATTTGTTGCAGGTGTGGAATGAAGGAAAATTTAAAAAGGGATACCGGGCCTTTCGACGGGCAATCGTCAGCCGTATGCCGCCTGACCAGACGCCAAATTACTTCCGCGTGGGTGAGATCAACCGCGCCTTTGAAAAACAGAAACCATTTACCATTTAGCTGGTCGTGTATTCCTTGCCAGCAATGCCAAGCTGTGGGGTGGTGAATAAAAAGCGTAAATATTAATATAAAACATACGATAAAGGCAAACCCTGAGCGATCAGGGGACGCAAAGGAAAGGGTCTTTATAAGCCGTTTAAACGGCTTATGGAAAGACAGCCTTACTGCCGAAGATGTTTACAAATATCTTTACAGTAAGGCTTTTTTTATTTTCAGGATATGAGAAAATGCGCTTTGCGTGCGGTTGATAGCTATGCAACTTCGCCTAACTAAGAGTTGTCTCCTTTGCTATGTTTTATCAAAATCATCTTAGTCGCCATCAGTATATTCGATAACAGTATCTGCTATCATGGTTCATTTTACCTTATGAAAGGTGTAAGCGTGAACGAATGCTTTGCATCTCCTGGAAGTATTGATTAACCCAAGAATCTGCATCCACTGCGTTACAACCGTGTATCTAACCGCATCGGTTCGATGCGTTCCTATTCCTGATCAGTAAAGACGTGGGTGCAAATTCAACCACACAAATTAAGGAGGACAAAGATGGCACGCCAAAATGAATTTATGTTTTCCGGATTGGAGAGAGAGCTTAAACTTTATATGGGAGAGGAATATGAAGCGCCCAGAGGATTCACGATCAGGGTTCTTGATACCACAGGAACACCCATGTTCTTCCAATTTGGCGCTTACAATCAATACACGAAAGGGGTGCTTTTATCTATCTCTGAACATACGTATAAGAAAAAAACCGGATTGATCACCAAAACTTATCCTGTTCCTGGTGTCACGCAAACTTATAATGTGCTATGGAAAAAGGGGGATACCACTGTCCTTGGTCACATGGATTATCTGCAATTTAACGAAAATTATGATGCTTCTAAGCCAGAATCCTCTATAAATTTACGATTTAACGTGATCAAACAGAATGCCCTGACGCAGTTTGAAATTCTTGAGTCCAAATCAGCTTTTAAGATTAGCGTCTTTGTTAATGGAAAATGGATGTCGACTGAATATCCCATACAAGAACCCGTTGTTCAAAAAATCGAGGAATTTAAAGCATTTATCAGCGGACTCCAACTCGAGGTTTTTCCCGAGAAATATTTCGAAGAGTATGAGCTGGCTCCGGACGGAAATTCTTATTGGATTCGCGCCAGGGGTTCAGAAGGAGGAACTTCTGACATTAAATTAACTATCGATTCATCGGGAAAAAGTGGAAATATATCTATGAACATTCTTACTCCTGATGACAAAAAAAAAGATGGGGCTGTCAATGAAAACGTTGTGAATATAGTAAGTCGTACAGGCAGAGATATTGCAGGTGAAGTTAAGAGATGGCCATTAAAAATTGCGGATGTAAGAATGGAAATCCTGACGTCAGGTATTCCAACGATACGTCTCAAAGTGACACTTAATAAGGACGTAGTGGCTAAAACGGCAATTGATACTATTGCCGCTGTCTTAAAAATCGAAGCAAAAGATATAGATAAAACTTATGAAATCATTGGTAGAAATTCCTTAACCCCTGCTCAAGAAGCTCAAGGATTAATAGACTTTATAAGTACCAAAACCAAACCGGGTACAAAAGAATTAGAATTCAAAGATGAGGAGTACGACTACGAAGATGAATATGATAATGAGCTTGAGTACGAACTTGATGATGACGAATTCGAGTTTGAATATGAGTACGAAGGTGACGACGAACCCGACGAAGAATTCGAATTTGAACATGAGCTTAATGTCCTTGAGGACGATGGCGTCACCGAAAATTTTGCCCGGCGCCTGTACGAACTATCAACCCGTTCCTACGAGAGCGAATACGAGCTGGATGAAGAACTGGACCGGGCGCTGAATGCCGTGGAAGATGAGTTCATGGTCAAGCGGATGCACCGGAAGAAAAAGCGCGGAAAACGCAAAGGTCTGTTCAAAAAGATCCTAAGCGCCGGGGCGAAAATCGTTGGCAAAATTGCCAGCAAGACCCCGATCGGCTCCCTGATCAAGGCAGGCACCAGCCTGGTGAGAGGCAACGTTAAAGGGGCGTTGGGAAATCTTGCCAAGGCTGCTGTAGGCGCTGTATTACCACCGGGGGTGGGCACCGTAGCCACGGCGTCGATGGATGCGCTGGGCGGCGGCGAAGAAGGTGGTGAAGGCGGCGAGGAAGGAGAAATCCGCAGAGGAGGAAGAAAGAGTCGGGCGATCAGGAAGGTTGCCCGAATCGCCCGCGATGCCTACCGGGAAGTTGCCGACACGCTCCCCAATAATTTTGATCATCCGCTGGTTGCCAATGAAGTCGCCAGGAAGGCAGTGCAAAAAGCTATGATCAAAAATGGGGTGAGACCGCCCGGTAAAGCCGATGGTATCCCCCAACACAAGCGGATTATTAAACTCAGACCCGGGGAAAAAGTGGTCATTATAGGATAATACAAGCACCCTATAAGAGAGGTGGTAGTAATGATGAATATATGCACACAATTCTTTGAAAGCACCGGGAGGCAATTCGTGGGATATATGCGGAACGGCACAAATAAAAACACAAAAAGTACTTTAACCTTAAGTCGCCTTATAGGAATTTTATTTTTTTGTGCGGGTTTACAGGAAGTTGCAGGCTCAAAATCCACCTTAGACTTCTTCGTGAGCGCTCAGTCGAACGAAAAGAGGGCAAGAGGGTTGTAAATAACCAGGGAAAAACAACCCCCTGCATCCCCCTTTGCTAAGGGGGACTTAATAGGACTAACTCGTACGTCGTATGAATAAATAATTAAGGAGAACAATAATGGCACACCAAAAGGAATATATGTTGTCCGGATTGGAAAGGGAGCTTGAGCTTTATTTGGGGGAAGAATATGAAGATGGTGGCGCAGGCTCAGCCAAAGATTATAGGTGGAAAGATAGCAAGGGCAATGAGCGCGTTACAAGACTGGAAATTAACCCCAATGATCGCACAGGGAAAATTTTGGCTCCGGAACATTATGATGATAAAGGTAACTTGGTTCCTGCTGAAACCAATGAATTTAAAAATGTAGAGAAAAGTGCTGACGGGACTCGGATTTATGGGAACCCTAAGGGCGGGCTCGCCCAGGCCTATGATGTAAGAATTGCTCTAGTTTCCAACGGGGAAGATTCGAAAATAGAGGTTCACAAAAAACTCCAAACAGCAAAGGAATGGGGAAAACATAAAGACCCAAACAAAATTTATGAATCAACTGCTAATGAGTTGGTTGGCTGGGTTAAGACGTTAAATATTCCATTGAGAACGAGCGATTTGGAGATGGAATTGGACTATGAGAAAATTGAAGACCCGCTTCCCGTCTCAATTGAGATTCCCGATCTCCAGGTAGGCGACATCATCGTCTCTACCACTCGTTATCCACTCTCTAAGGCTATTCGTGTATTGTCTGGCTCCCGGGTTAGCCATACCGCTATGTACGTCGGGAATGGTGAAGTTGTCGAAGCGCTTGGTGGCGGCGTCGTAAAACACTCCGTAGAAACAGCTACCAAAGACGATAAATACGCCTATGTCTTACGATACCCGGGTTTAGATTCTGGTGCACAAAGTGTCATCCGCGATTTCGCCATCAAGCATGCCAGCTTGAAGACGCCTTTCGATTCTTGGGGGATGGCTCTTCGGGCGGGTCTGCGCATTCCCGGAGGAGGAGACGAAAGGTTTTATTGTTCAGAATTGGTTCTGGAATCTTATAAAATGGCCGGCATCCAACTATTTGAGACAACCCAGAAACGGCCAGGTGACATTGATGAACTACGGGGAACGAAATTAGATTATGTTGGTCACATAAAACTTACCAAAAAGCAGCTTCGCAAACTTGATGATTCGGAATTCGAAATGCCGGATGAAGATAATGAGTGGGAACTGGATGATGTTGAGGAAGATGACGAATTCGCATCTGAATATGAGTACGAAGATGATGACGAATTTGAATTGGAAAACGAGTTGAATACCCTTGAAGACGATGGCGTCACCGAAAATTTTGCCCGGCGCTTGTACGAACTATCAACCCGTTCCTACGAGAGCGAATACGAGCTGGATGAAGAACTGAACCGGGCGCTGGATGCCGTGGAAAATGAGTTCATGGTCAAGCGGATGCACCGGAAGAAAAAGCGTGGAAAACGCAAAGGGCTGTTCAAAAAGATTCTAAGCACGGGGGCGAAAATCGTTGGCAAGATTGCCAGCAAAACCCCGATCGGCTCACTGATCAAGGCTGGTACCAGCCTGGTGAGAGGCGACGTTAAAGGGGCGTTGGGAAATCTCGCCAAGGCGGCGGTAGGCGTTGCGTTACCGCCGGGAGTGGGCACCGTCGCCACGGCGGCGATGGATGCGCTTGGCAGCGGCGAAGAAGGCGGTGAAGGCGGCGAGGAAGGAGAAGTCCGCAGAGGAGGCAGAAGGAAGCGGGCGATCAGGAGGGTTGCCCGCATCGCCAGGGATACCTACCGGGAAGTTGCCGACACGCTCCCTGAAAATTTTGATCATCCGCTGGTTGCCAACGAGGTTGCCAGAAAGGCGGTACGTAAGGCCATGATCAAAAATGGGGTGAAACCGCCCGGTAAAGCCGATGGAACTCCACACCAGAGGCGGGTTATTAAACTCAGACCCGGTGAGGAAGTGGTCATTATCAGGTCCCGACCAAAAGTTTCATGAGAAATGCCGACAATGACTGCCCATAATGAGCTTTATAGACGCTTCATTTCTGTCACCAATAAAGTGAAGCTGCTTTCATCACTACGGAAATCGGTTGCTCTTCATGCCGATTACGACATTATCGAAAGCCAGTGGTCGGCAATTGAATCGCCGCTGTTTGCAATCGAAGCGAAACTTCATGCCTGTCTGAAAAAAGAGGGAAGAAAATATCTCAGGCATATTCACCAGGCAGAAGCAAAAAGGGCACTGACTATGTTATTGGGAAAAACGGAGTTAGAGCTGTCAAAATCCTTCATATATTTTGACACCTTTGTGGATCTGTTATCGCAACGTCATTTGCCGGAGATGGGGCTCCTTTTGAGCGGATGCGATGTGCTGGCGTATGATGCCCTGAAAAAAGATCACCCGGCGCTTTCTATTATTGAGAAACCACTGGTTTCCTTTAACCGGGGTTTTGGCGCATCTATTCTCAGGGAAGGGGTACCGCTGCCGGATGGCACGCCGAATCCGATTGCTACCATTCAAATCCCTTATACCAAGATCAAAGACAAGTACAATTTAACATCGGTCGTTCATGAATCAGGTCATTCGGCGATGGTGCAACTGGGATTGGTAAACATCCTGCCAAAAGCGATCAGTGACGCCCTGGAAAATGCCGGGGCTCCGGAGGTGATTCGGAAGCTATTTGCCTTGTGGACTATGGAAATTGGCCCGGATTTCTGGGGATTTTGTAATTGCGGCGCTGCCCAGGCGTCAAGCGCCATGGAGATCCTCAGCCTTCCCCCATCACTGTTTTCAAGGTGTCCGCCACGGATCCGCATCCCCCTCCTTTCCTGAGGGTTTTACTCGCCTTTGAGTGGTGTCGCCACCAGTGGGGAACCGGGGATTGGGATGAATGGGAAAAACAATGGTTGGCCATGTATCCTTTGGAGGCAGCATCCACGAGAGACCGGAAAGTCCTTGTTGCCGGAAAGCGATATGTATCTGCCGTCAGCCGGGCGCTTTTCCATACCAAATTCAATACCCTTGACAAGAGAGCCATACCGTCTCTTTTTGATCTTAACAGGAATGCTCCGATGCGGTTGGAAAGACTCATCCGAGACGCCGAAAGCAGTGGCATCCTGGATTTATCGGAACTTTCCCCTTGCGGCCAGTTGGCGCTGTTCAGAACGCTGAGAAACAAGAGCACATTATCGGAGCAATCGCTGGATCGCCTGATGACCACATGGTTAGTCGGGTTAGCAAGAGGAAGTAAATTTAAAGAACACTATTCTTAAATGAAGGAGGATTAGAAATGCCAACAACTAATGGTAAAACCAGAGAAGAATATCTGGCAGAATTAGCTGCACTGGGAGAAAAACTGATCGATCACTCGCTCTATCCCAAGCTTAAGGTTCCCTTTGTACCCTGTGCCGATCTGCTGCTTGCCCAGGCAACCGATGATCCGGAAATAAAGTCATTTTATGATCAATATTTTGATCATTTTGCGCACATCATTTTCACCCCCGGGGAAGTAAAGAATTTTTCCTGTACGGCAAGAGGGAATGATCAAGAATTTAATGGCGTAATGGGATGTTTGCCGCCTGGTTGCACTACCCTCTTTGGAATCAGAGGGTCTGTCGGTTATATCACGAGTCCGACTTCAAGAATTACCAGACTGTTCATAGGAGACCTGGTATATATTTATTGGATTGAACGAATGGGGATATTTGAAATATTTGCCAAGCTGGTCAATGATTATGCCACGGAAGGAAAGTTTCCTATTGACAACAACAATTTAACTACCGTTACCTTAGAGGTAATGGTGCGTCAATTACAGATGGGTCTTGCTTCTTTAGCCCGGGACCGGGTGAGTACGTATCGTCGCTGTCTGGGTTGGACCACCCCTATTGGCAGGAAAATGGATATTCAGACAGAAGTGAACACCGCATTTACCGGCCAATTCCACCAATTCATTAAAACCGCATTGGAGTATTACAAAGACCTGCGCTTAGCCGAAGCAATCCGGCAGACAACCAGCGGTGGGGCGTCTGCATCAACAAGGGTTGCGGTTGCCGAGGCGTTACAATTATTAAAGGAATCGTTCAAGGTGTTTGGTTACGGGCGAAATAACTACAATACCCTGAATGCCATTGTTTATGGAATTGCTGCGATAGATCTGGTAAGAAACCTGAGAGATGATATCGGCATACCCAGTACCTACACCAAAGCCAGTCAATATGTTTCAGCCGCTTATTCGACTTTGGTGGAAGGGAAATCTGCGTCTGCGTATAAACCCAATCGCTATTTGCTGCACCTGGATTGTGCGGAAAAAGGAAGAGATTTGCTCCTGGATATTGAAGCTCTTGACACGGACGATGTGGATGCTGTAGGTACATGGCTCGAAAATAAGATTGTTGAGGAAAAACTAGAAACTTACCGGAAGGCATACCGGGATATTACCAAGATTGATTTGGCAGAAAGCATTCAAAATATAGAACAACAGGTTTAAGATGAGATAATCATGGCTTTATCTGGTACTTTCAGGAATTAAGAACTATGGCGATATTACGCATGGCTAGAGAATAGTTTCATCCTGGCACGACCTGTGATTCAAGGTAATCCACCTTACCAAAAGGGGAAACAGGGAGTTCTTCTTTTTCAAGTGAGAATTATTGACAACCCCCTTGCATCCACATTAACCAGGGGGACTGAGAGGGTTGTCTCTGCCTCTACTTTGAAATTCCTCTGCATTCAACCACTACTCGATACCCATTTATATAGTGTTTCAGAGGGAGCTCGATATCATAATCATTGTTTCTTTTCTTGACATCCAACAATACTGTGTCCTTATTAGCAAAAGATTACGATGATGACTTTTACCGAAAAAGAAAAATACGTGAAGTAATAAAATACATACGATAATGGCAAACTCCGAGCAATCGGAGGACGCAAAGTAAAGGGTCTTTCAACGCACAAGGATGTAGTTAAAGACGCGCCTTATCCTTTAGTGAAAAGATAGCCTTACTGCCGAAGATGTTTTCCATAAAATATCTTTGCAGTAAGGCTTTTTTATTTTTATGAGTTAAAGAAGATTGTGACCTAAAAAACACGAATTATACGCCCACTTGGGCGTATAATAAACCACCCGTAATAGTATTGTATGTACTAACAGCCGTAAAATAAGACGGCTTTTAGTACGGCTAATTCATGTTAGGATACTCACTTCCTTAGCTAAGGAAACTTTATGACACCATTAGACTTGACTGGACTCACGCCGTTGATAAACCGCATTAGCGGTAGGCCTGACGTGACAATCGGGCTCATTGATGGACCTGTGGCTATAAACCATCCCGAGCGTGCCAGCCAACATATCCGCGAGATCCCTGGAAACGGGAGCGGTGACTGTACTCAGGCCAACAGTATGGCTTGTTTGCATGGGACCTTTGTAGCCGGAATTTTAAGCGCAAAGCGCGGTTCTTCCGCACCAGCTATCTGCCCCGACTGCACTTTGCTGATACGCCCCGTCTTTACTGAGACAACCGTAGGGAATACGCAGATGCCCAGTGCGACCCCCCAAGAATTGACAGCGGCGATTATCGAGTGTATCGAGGCAGACGCGCGCTGCATCAATTTGAGTCTCGCTCTGGCACAACCCTCGTCAAAAGGCGAACGTGACTTAGAGCAAGTGCTGGATTATGCCACCAAGCGCCGAGTCATTATTGTCGCAGCCGCAGGCAATCAAGGAACGCTCGGTAGTACTGCCATCACGCGTCATCCGCATCCGTGGGTCATTCCCGTGGTTGCTTGTGACCTGCGAGGAAGACCGATGAGCGGGTCGAATCTGGGAAGCTCTATTGGGAGGCGAGGTTTGAGTGCGCCGGGTGAGGCCATTACCAGCCTCGGCGCCGTGGGCAAACCCCTCACGATGGGAGGAACCAGCGTGGCAACCCCTTTTGTGACCGGAGCCATTGCGTTGTTGTGGTCAGCATTTCCCGCAGCAACTGCGGCGCAAGTGAAATTTGCCGTCATACAAGCGTATGCGCCCAGGCGAACGACGGTGGTACCGCCGTTGTTGAACGCATGGGCGTCGTATCAGGTGATGGCAAAGACTCGTTCTTCATGAAGAGGAAGGGAGTTAACGTTTTTAACATTTCAAAAAGGAGGAAAAGGATATGAGATTGCCAGGATTTAGTACCGAGTCGTCCCTTTACCAATCGTCTGGAAACTATGCGATGGTTTCCGCAGGCTCGTCCGGAGATTTCGTAGCGGGGGTGGTGCCCAGTCGCCTCACCAATAAGTACTTCTTCTTGCCGCCGCCAAGTGGTGGGGGAGGATGGATTCTTGCCAGGGGGTGGAGGGAATTGCCCTCCCGATCATGCTTGCTGTGGAGATTGTGTCTGTGCGCCGCCTACAGTATGCTATGGTGGCGGACCGCTATGCGAATGTGTTTTGCCGCCTAAGGGTAGTGGTGGCTCAAGCGGCAAACCCAAACCTCTAACGTGATACGATAGATGTCTGATCAAATAAGAATTCAAGGTCATTAGTTGACTTTTTATCTATAAATTGGTATATATCTTGTATATTAAATATCTCTTCCACATTATTATGGTATAATCTATTTTTGCAGGAGTATGAACGTATGGGTGCTTCCCTTTTAAACTCTATTACGGCTGAATATGTCAGGTCAATTACCGATAATGGTGTTTATAGTCGTGGACTTTCCTATTACAAAAGTGGTCGTGTCCATAATCTAAGGTATGGTAATGATGGAGAATTAACGGCGGAAGTCGCTGGTAGCGAACCAGTTCCCTACAGTGTTTTTATCCTTTCGGATGAAGAAGAAATATATGAAAAGGATTGCGAGTGTCTGTACGCCTCGGATGGAGGAATATGTAAGCACATTGTTGCTGCTCTCCTGGAGTGGATTGCGCAGCGAAATAAACCGAAACGTCATAATAAACCGCTCTATCCACAACAAAAAATGCTTTTTAACCCGGACAATATTTTTGCCCGGATATCACCATTTTCTTCGTATGAATCTAACCAGACGGATATTTTAACCGAAATTTTTTCTGACTTCGGCCACTTTAACGTCAAGGTGGACTTGCTCAACGGCGGACCACAACTCGAACTTAAACTCGTTTCTGGCCAATGCGGCGAAACCGTGGTTCACATCTCAGCCGAAAAAAGCCCGCATGTTTTCGAAAAAATAACAAGATTTTCAAGCAACACCGTGGAATTATCGGAACGGGCAAGAAAGGTCAAGCTTTATAAGAATCCACTCGTCCCCTATCTCCATGCGGATATAAACACAGAAGGACATATAGAATTATCCCCCCTCCTGAAACTAAAGGGTTCCAATAAAAAAGATGACCAGGCCGTCCGGTGGGAGCAATTGGCTGAGAACAGGATCGGTGAACGGTGGGCATGGCTTAACAATTCCTACAGACCTATCGAGCCCATTCCCTTCACCTTGAAACCTTATTTTAACAAACAAAAACCGCTTGTTTATAAAGAAAAGGCTGCGATTGATTTCCTCAAGAACGATCTCGATCCATTACTCAATGATTCCTTCTTTAAACCTTCAGAACGAATACAATGCATAGAGGTTCATGACAAGCCAGACGTTTCCCATGTGCAAGTGGAGTCTTGCGACAATGACTGGTTATGGCTGTCTCCAACGTATACCGTAGGAAAACACACCGTCACTCTTTCTGAAATTTTATCAAGTATTGATAAAGACCACTGCATGAGAAAGGACACGGATTATATAGAAATTCCCAGGGATATCATGGACCTCTGGCAGCGTGGCAGCGGTATTGTTGAAAACGGGCGGATCAAGATGCCCAAATTAGGATACCTGCGCACCCGCGCTGAATGCGGCAAGAAAGTAAAGGTAACCGCATGTAGCGAGACGCAAAAATTTTTGGCAAGCTTTGATCGCATCACACCACCACAACCTGCGCCATCTGTTACTTTATACAAAGGTGAATTGCGCACCTATCAGCAATCCGGGTATGACTGGCTCTGGTTCCTGCATACGAACGGTTTTAACGGTATCCTGGCAGACGAGATGGGGCTGGGCAAGACACATCAGGCAATGGTGGTAATCCTCTCCGCCTTACAAAACGAGACGAACATGCCCAACCTGGTCGTCTGTCCCACCTCTGTGCTGGATCATTGGAAATCAAAGTTCCAGACCTATGCCCCCGAATTAAAGATAGCCCTGTTTTACGGAAAAGAAAGGAATACACTCCTTTCCGAAAACCTCCCATCCGTTGTATTAACTACGTATAGCATCCTTTCCCGTGATGTGGAAGTTCTTAACAAGATTCAATGGAACTACGTAGTGCTGGACGAAGCACAAAAGATCAAGAACCATAATACCCAGATGTGCAAGGCAACCAAGTTCCTTAACTCAAAGCGCCGCCTGGCGCTGACAGGCACCCCCATTGAAAACCGATTGTCAGAATTATGGTCTATCTTTGACTTCCTCATGCCGGGTTATCTGGGAAGTATACAGGACTTCAAGGCACGATACGAGAACCCCATTGTAAAATATCAGGACGATGAAAAGCGCGAGATATTAAAGAAGATACTTCACCCCTTTAAACTAAGACGGCTCAAGAAGGACGTCTTGACCGAACTGCCACCAAAGACGGAAGAGAAGCGCTATTGTACACTAGTGCCATCCCAAATTGTTATGTACAAAGACCTCGTTAGTGAACGGGGAAGCAAACTTATTGCGAAGCTAAAGGATGAAAGCCAACCGGTGGAATACATTCACATCTTTGCATTGCTCACCAAATTGAAACGACTCTGCGACCATCCCAAACTGGTTCTGAATGGAACCTCTCCCAAAGGGGCCACGTCTGGCAAATTCGAGCTTTTCAAGGAGATCATGGAAGAGACATTGGAGTCAGGGGAGAAGGTCGTAGTCTTCTCCCAATATCTGGAGATGCTAGACATCATTGGTTACTGGCTGAACAGCATCGACGTCAGACATGAGACCTTACGCGGCAATACGAGGGATCGGGGCAAGGTCGTCGAGAGATTCCAGAACGACCCAGACTGCAACGTCTTCCTGGGGAGCCTCATGGCAGGTGGTCTGGGTATTGATCTGACCTCGGCCTCCGTGGTTATCCACTACGACCGATGGTGGAACGCCGCGCGGGAAGATCAGGCCACCGACCGTGTCCACCGCATCGGCCAGACCCGTGGCGTCCAGGTCTTCAAACTCATCACAAAAGGTACCCTGGAGGAAAAGATCGATGCCATGATCACCACCAAGGCAGCCCTCATGGATTCTATCGTCGAGTCCGATGATACCATGTTCAAGTCATTTTCGAGGAAGGAATTGATTGAGTTGTTGACGTTTTAAGGTTAACAGTAATTGTTAAGATACCCTTAACCACGGAAGACCAGGAAGAATGTACACCATTGATTAAGTGTAATTTTAGATTTATATTGAGAATATTCCATCAATAGCTTACATTTTCTTAAGAATAATATTTTGACATTCCTTGTTTAAAAACATGCAGGGACAAGTTTTTACAAAAACTGTAGCGCCAATCCTTGTGGTCGGCATTGAGGTGTGGGATAAACGTCACGTATTACACGTTCCGACTCATTCGGATTAGGTATTTAGCTGGTAGAAAAGTATCGTACTATTTTTCAGAGGAAATCTATAAATGATATGAGGTAATTTTATGAGACAATTTAAGATTATCGTTGAAAAGCATCCCGATGGTTACGTGGCATATCCTTTAGGACTCAAAGGTATTGTGGTTGGGGAGGGAGATACGTATGAAGAATCTCTTTCTGATGTAAAATCAGCAATTCGTTTTCATATTGAGAATTTTGGAAATGAAATTTTCAATATCGATCCTCCAATACTTGAGGCGTTTGTTGCTGAGGCTGGAATTGAAGTCTGATGGTAATATTTCCTGTTGACGCACCCAAATGGAAGGTGATAAAGGCACTGGAAATTTTGTGTTTTCGAATTGTGCGGGAAAGATAGCATATTTCAATGATACGTGATAACCCAGATGGAAGTAAAACCCCTTTGACCATGCCCAATAATCAAAAGATAAAGGCTTCTACTCTCAGAATAACTTGTACCCAAGCAGGTATTCCTAGGGAAGAATTTCTGGAAGCTTATGATAAGACTTAAGAAAGATATCAGTGCTAACATAACATTGATGTAATGATCACCACTAAGACCACCCTCATGAATTCTGTTGTCGAGTCAGACAATGCCATGTTCAAGGCATTTTCGAGGAAGGAATTGATAGAGTTGCTGACGTTTTGAAAATTCAAATACACATGAAAAACAAGTTAAGTTGATCAGATAATTATTCCCATAATAATTAACTATTTCAACGAATTTTGTTGGTTTACGGAGGAAAAAATGAATATTCCTTTAAAGCAGCCAAAGATTCGTTTACCAAAAGATGCACTTGCGAGGATTGACGTAGGTCAATCTTTCGCTGAGTATGATCTGATTAGAACTAAACAAGAGGCTTTTGTAAAAACACCTGCTATAAATGCAGCTCTTGACTCTTCTCATTCCAAGTGTTTTTTTGTTGGGCGTAGAGGTACAGGGAAAACTGCTATAACTTATTATTTAGTAGCAACACAAAAAACTGCAGTACAGCTCATTCCCCAAATTTTTGATATAATTCACTTGCCCGGGAATCTTTCAGATTTTAAGGATACGAGACAGCGTCCATTCAAGACGCTTGTTAATTGCTTTCAACGTTCATTACAAGACGAGGTCGTATCACTATGGATAAAGAATAATCACTTCAAATTTAATGATAAAAAGCCTATATTAAACAGAGAAAGAAATTTAATTGAGAATTTTGATTTCGACACGCGTATGATGAAACTCGTTGAGGATACCTTTGATGTTCTTTACAAACCAAACGAGAAAGAATGGCTGCGACAAATCAATCGAGTTAAGGAAATTTCGATCGAAATGAATGAATCGAGAGAAAGTGAAGCTTGGGACTTTAAACTACTCATTGATCGTATTGATGAATCATGGAATGGTTCAGATGAAGCAGTAATCTTGCTAATGGCATTGATGCATGCATGTGTCCAAACAATTGCCTCTTTTCGTTCAATTCGCCCCCTTCTGTTTCTGAGAGAAAATATATTTGAACGTATTCGTCAAATTGATAATGAATTTGCTCGTCTTGAAACTGCAGTTGTATCACTTGACTGGTCTAGGGAACAACTTCTTGAACTTATAGAGAAACGATTAAACTTACCATTTAACTCTAAGCTACCTCTAGGAGGTACTACATGGGAGTATTTCTTTG
>JAUPKS010000366.1 GCA_030837315.1 Planctomycetota bacterium | reverse complement strand
TTTAAAAGGCTATAAGGCAATCAAAATACCCGAACGGCGAAGAGAGCCCTCGGGCAGGGCAATCGTGCTAAAGGGCGCCTCACAAAACAATCTGAAAGGCATAGAGGCAACATTTCCCCTTCATATGCTCGTCTGCGTGACAGGAGTTTCAGGATCAGGCAAAAGCACCCTGGTGCAAGACACGCTCTATGGGGCGATCAAAAAAAAGCGGGAAGGATATACCGGATTTGTTGGACACCATGAAAGCATTCATGGCACACAGTTTATTCATGACGTTATCCTTGTAGACCAATCTCCTATAGGACGCACCCCTCGCTCCAATCCCATCACGTATGTAAAAATATTCGATGAAATTCGGAAGCTTTTTGCATCAACACGAGATGCAAAAATACGAAATCTGAGTGCCGGTTCTTTTTCATTCAATGTCGTTGGAGGGAGATGTGAACACTGTGAAGGCGCTGGTTCCATCAGGGTTGACATGCAGTTTCTTGCAGACATCTACGTCACGTGTGACAAATGCAACGGGAAACGATTCAACAAAAAGGTGCTCGATATAAAATATAAAAACAAAAATATCCATGAGACACTTGAAATGACCGTAGATGAAGCCATCATCTTCTTCCCTGATTCTCCCCGGATTTCAAAGGGACTAAAATTTCTGCAAGATACGGGGTTAGGCTATTTGAGGTTAGGACAGCCCGCTACCACCCTATCGGGCGGCGAGGCACAACGACTGAAGATTGCTACCTATATGGCCCAGGAAAGACCTGATGCGATGCTCTTTATCTTCGATGAGCCCACCGTGGGGTTACATATGGACGATGTCCAAAAACTCCTTACCTGTTTCCAGAGACTGATTCAGGCTGGACATTCCCTCATCGTAGTAGAACATAACCTTGACGTAATTAAATCTGCCGATTATATTATCGACCTTGGCCCCGAAGGGGGCAGTGCCGGGGGATATATCGTTGGTTGCGGTTCGCCGGAACAGATATCACACATAGAAAGGAGTTACACGGGAAGATACCTGAAACCTTACTTTTCCTGAATATCAAGGTGCTTAAATTCTATGAAAGGCCACAATGAAATTTAGTAAAAAAAATATCCTGTTTGCCGTCAGTATTATAACCAGTATCGTTTGCACATGGTTATTTATAAGAAATATCGACTGGTTGCTCCTTAAAAATGCACTAAGGGATGCAAACTATTGGTTTATCATCCCGACGCTCATTTTAACCCTGCTGGTTTACGTTATAAGGGCAATCCGGTGGCGTGGATTACTGTCCCATATTAAATCAGTTTCTGTCATAAATTTGTTGTCTGTTACGTGCATTGGCTTCATGGCAAACAACATCCTTCCTGCCCGTGTGGGAGAGGTTCTAAGGCCGTTTATCCTGTCAAAAAAAGAGGATATAAAATTTTCAACTTCCTTTGCCACCGTAATCGTAGAGCGGATTTTTGACATGCTGGGGCTCATGATATTTACGGTAGTTGTCATCGTCTTGCTGCCGCACCCACCGTCAGCTCAACACGGCCCTCTTAGTCACGTTTCTGCAAGTCAGGTAAGCACAGTCCAGGAATCGATTATCCCTTCCCTGAAAAAATGGACCGAGGTATTCGCAGCGGTAGGAGTCTTTACCGTTATTGCCCTTTTTTTAGTTGTTATTAAACCTGATTTCTTTAAAAAAATACTCTCCAGGCTTTGCGGCTTTCTGCCGCATAAACTCAAAGACAAGATTTTGGGATTGTATGAATCCTTTGTGTATGGCCTCAAAATCCTGGAAGACAAAACACAAACGGTATGGATATTTGCACTTTCAGTCTTTGTTTGGGTGCTTGGCGGAGCCGAAATATATCTTCTCGGGTTTTCCTTCCACATGCATCTTCCTTTTGTGGGGGCATGCCTTGTCGCTGTATGTCTCGCACTGGCAGTTGCCCTGCCTCAGGCACCCGGATATATTGGCGTCTTCCATATTGCGGTACTAAAATCATTACATATTTTTGGAATAGAAACCACGGCAGCCCAAAGTTATGCCATCGTTTTGTGGGCGGTCAGTATTCTTCCTTCTACGATTCTGGGCTTCTTCTTCCTCTGGCGGGAAGGTATTGCCTTCCGTGAGGTAGTAAAACTGGAAGAAGAGATCGCCGAAGGAAAGTTGGAAGAGTTGGAAGGTGTAACAAAAGAAATAAAAAACTAAATTGATATGCGATTTTTATCTATGAAATCGGTGCAATCTGTAGTTTCATTAATTCTTTTTATAACTTGCTCATATAGGAATTTTCATTTTATTTAAGCGGTTTATGCGTTGTATGGCATAGAAAATCCCCCTTAGACTTCGTCGTGAGCTCAGTCGAACGAAGAGGGGGCAAGGGGATTGTAAAGTAGCACTAAAAAAAACACAACCCCCTGAATCCCCCTTTATTAAGCCGGACTTAGACGGATCAACTTAACTCATTTGTGAAGATAAATCGTATATAAAGTATTTCATGTCACAGGAAGACCTTTTAAAACTCAGGATAGATCCGTCTGCAAAGAGCATTCACCAGGTACAACACAGAAAACCGTACTATCGTGTTGCAGGGATAGTACTCATTGTCGCAGTGATGGGACTCCTTTACCTGAGCGGCGCTCTGACGCCAGCTATCCACGTTGAGGTTGCCAGCGTTACCAGGACTTACCCGTCTCAGGCTATTGCTTTGTTGAACGCCAGCGGCTATGTGGTGGCCCAGCGTAAGGCGTCCGTGGCGACAAAAATCACCGGACGGCTGATGTCGTTAAGCGTTGAGGAAGGAAGCAGGGTAAAAAAGGGAGAGATCATTGCGCATCTTGAAGATGAAGATGTCGTTGCGTTGAGGAACCAGGCCGCAGCCAACCTGAATGTTGCACGCTTCAACCTCCGGCAGGCAAAGGCGGAACTTCACGACGCCGCAGTTACCTTCCATCGTGAAGAAATATTACGCGCGAAGGGGATTGCAACACAGGCCGAATACGATTCCGCCATGACCCGTTACAAGAAAGCAAAGGCAGCGGTTGCCGGTGAAAAGGCAGCGGTGAAAGCCGACGCTGCTGCGCTTCAGGTAGCGGATGTTTCAGTGGAGTATACCCTGATTCGTGCCCCCTTCGACGCCGTGGTTTTAACCAAAAATGCCGATGTTGGCGATATCGTTACCCCGATTGGAGCGGCCACAAACGCCAAGGCTGCCGTAGTTAGCATTGCCGACATGAACTCTCTCCAGGTGGAGGCCGATGTTTCTGAATCAAATCTGGAGTTGGTGAAGGTCGGGCAGCCGTGTGAAATACAACTCGATGCCCTTCCCGAGTCCCGTTTCCACGGAGAGGTACATATGATCGTACCGACTGCAGACCGGAGCAAGGCGACGGTAATGGTCAAGGTCCGCTTCATAGACATAGACCGCCGTATCCTGCCTGAAATGAGCGCAAAAGTTGCTTTTCTTTCCAGACCTCTTGAAAGTGAAGAGCAAAAACCCCTTACCGCAATTAACCCTGATGCACTGGTAACCCGCAACGGCAAGGATTTTGTCTTTCTCATAAAAGACGGCCACGTGGTACAGACCCCTGTTACCACGGGAATTCAGATAGGCGATATGCTAGAAGTCCTCGACGGGATAAAGCAAGACGATAAGGTGGCAGTAAAACCGATGAACAAGTTGAAAGATGGTTCGAGGATAAAAGTCATAGAAAAATAATGAAATACAAAACACCTCTTGTTGAAATAAAAAATCTGTACAAGTCCTACCGCAGAGGCAGCCAAATTATTCCGGTATTGGAAAACATTACTTTTGACATTGAAGACGGTGAATTTCTCGCATTGATGGGGCCGTCGGGTTCAGGGAAGAGCACCCTGTTAAACCTGATTGCCGGCATCGACACGTTTGACAGCGGCATTATCAAAGTAGGTGGTGTCGATATCGCGGCGCTGTCTGAAACGGAACTTGCACAATGGCGCTCTACCAACGTTGGCTTTATCTTCCAGTTTTATAACTTAATTCCGGTGCTCACCGCCTTTGGGAACGTTGAATTACCTCTGCTTCTGACCAGACTTTCCAGAAAAGAGCGGAGGGAACATGTGGAAACAGCACTTCGGATAGTCAATCTTCCCGATCGCATGAGCCATTATCCCGGCCAGCTCTCCGGAGGACAACAGCAACGGGTAGCTATAGCCCGTGCGGTTGTTACCGACCCCACCATAATTGTTGCTGATGAACCGACCGGAGACCTTGACCGCGTCTCGGCAAAAGAGGTGCTGGAATTAATGTGCCGGCTTAATGTTGAATTTGGTAAAACTATTATCATGGTCACTCACGACCCCCATGCGGCAGAAAAAGCCCGAACAATAAAACACCTGGAAAAGGGCATTTTGAATGCACATAATCAAGCTCGTCTTTAAAAATACCTTCCGGCATAAACTTCGCACCTCACTGACCATCCTCGGCATTGTCATCGTCATCCTTGCTTTTGGTCTCCTGAGAACTGTGGTAAGCGCCTGGTATGCGGGCGTAGAGGCGTCTTCAGCAAGCCGCCTTGTGACCAGAAATTCCATATCGCTTGTCTTTCCTCTTCCCATTTCTTACAGAGATAAAATACGACAGATAAATGGGGTGAAGCTCGTATCCTACGGGAACTGGTTTGGCGGCAACTATATCGACGAGAAAAACTTTTTTGCCAACTTCGCCGTGGAACCAGCGAGCTATCTGGAATTATATCCCGAATATATCCTTCCATCCAATCAGAAAGCTGCCTTTTTGCATGACCGGAAAGCTGCTATCGCGGGACAGAAACTGGCGACAAAATACGGCTGGAGTATCGGTGACACGATCACCCTGAAAGGAACGATTTTCTTCGGAAACTGGGAATTTGTTCTGCGTGGAATCTATCGGGGCAAAGATAAAAGCACCGATGAAACCCAGTTTTTTTTCCACTGGAACTATCTCAATGAAACACTGAAAAAGACCATGCCGCGCCGGGCAGATCAGCCTGGTTTCTATCTCGTTGGGGTAAGCAACCCTAATCTTGCTGAGGAAGTGGCGGTATCTCTTGATAAAACCTTTAAAAATTCTCTCGCAGAAACCCTGACCGAGACCGAAAAGGCATTCCAGTTGAGTTTTGTTTCTATGAGTGAAGCGATTGTTGTTGCTATACAATTGGTTTCCTTTGTTGTAATTGTTATTATCATGGCCGTGTTGGCTAATACCATGGCCATGACTGCCCGCGAACGAATCGGGGAATATGCAGTACTCAAAACTCTGGGATTTGGCGGCTGGCATATTGCCGCATTGATATTCGGAGAATCCCTGTTTATTGTCATGATTGGCTGCACCATCGGTATTGCCTTTACCTTCCCGATAGCAAAAGTCTTTGGCAACACCATGGGGACTTACTTCCCGGTGTTCAACGTAGCAACGAAAACCATTTACCTCGATGTAGTGGTCTCTCTTTTTGTAGGTGCGGTAGCGGCGGTCATCCCGACCTGGCGCGCAATAAAAATCCGGATAGCGGATGGCCTGAGAAGGATTGGATAAATGAGAATACCTTTTTTGTACAGCTTTCGCAACCTCCTGACCCGCAGGCTTACTACCACACTTACAGCATCCGGTATGGCGTTGGTAGTATTTGTATTTGCCTCGATTTTAATGCTTGCCGAGGGGCTGCGAAAGACCCTGGTAAATACGGGTTCTTATAATAACGTCGTGGTAATCCGCAAGGCAGCATCCTCCGAAGTGCAGAGTGGAATTGATCGGCAGCAGGCTTCAACCATCGAAACATTACCGGATGTGGCTTTGGGGACACACGGCCAGCGACTCGTGGCAAAAGAGCTGGTGGTGCTTATAAACCTCCCGAAGCGGGGAAGTAATAAACCATCAAATGTGGTCATCAGAGGCATTTCAGGAAATTCCCTCTTGCTGCGGCCCCAGGTAAAACTTACTGAGGGGCGTATGCCCAGATCCGGTTCATCCGAGATAATTTCAGGCCAAAGCATCGCAAAAAGGTTTAAAGGAGGAGGCATCGGTGAAACCATCCGTTTTGGTATGAGGGATTGGACGGTAGTGGGAATATTTGACGCAGGGAACACGGGCTTTAGTTCGGAGATATGGGGAGATGTGGATCAGCTCATGCAGGCATTTCGCCGGCCAGTTTATTCATCCGTTATCTTTCGATTGCGTGATTCTTCAGAGTTTATAAAATGCAAGACACGTATTGAAAGCGACCCGCGTTTAACTCTGGAGGCCAAGCGAGAAATCACTTACTATGAAGATCAATCGAAGGTGATGGCAAAATTCCTGCGCATCCTGGGGCTATCACTCACCATCATATTTTCACTGGGCGCTATTATCGGCGCCATGGTTACCATGTATTCTGCAGTGGCAAACCGTACGAACGAAATAGGGACACTGCGCGCACTTGGTTTTCAAAAACGGAGCATTTTAGGAGCTTTTCTCATGGAGTCACTCATACTCGGTTTTTTGGGTGGCTGCGCAGGACTGTTTTTTGCGTCATTCATGCAACTCCTTACCATTTCAACGATGAACTTCCAGACCTTTTCCGAACTCGCCTTTACCTTCTCCCTTAACTTCGGTATTATCTATAAATCCTTATCTTTCTCTCTGATAATGGGCTTTCTCGGTGGTGTGCTGCCTGCCGTCAGATCATCGCGCATGAATATCGTGGACGCCCTTCGGACAAGTTGATAATTTGTAACAGTTTAAAATCCTGTAGGTACTGGCAGTAATTATCCCCCGCTGGCGGGGGCAGGGGGGTGGAAATTGGAAAGCCAATACGATGGACATTTACTCCCTGAGCGCTAGCCATAAGATGAAGTGTTGCAGAGTACAAACAGTGATACATAACGCAGCACAGCCGCAACTAAATTAACCACCCCTCTTTCCCCTCCTTTGCAAGGAGGGGATGAAAGGGGTGATAAATGATAATAATTTTTCCTTGTTCCTCCTTCACAAGGAGAAGACTTCGTCGTGTGCTCAGTCGAACGATGGAGAGGAGTAAAAAATCTTCCTAAAAAAAGAAGTTTTTATGGAGTAATACTATAAACGGAAAAAACAGATGGTAAACACAAGTAGAGTAGTCCTGTCCACCCCCTAACCCCCGCCAGCGGGGGACAAGTAAAGATGACCCGCGGGGCATCTTTACCAAAACAGGCGGTTGGTGTTAATTATAGATTCTTAACTTAACACGTATGGGCTTTGTCCTCTGCTTTATACTGACGTCCTTTCAGGCCTGGCATTGAAATTCAAGGGCTTTGCCCTTCATAAACTCTTAAACTGTTAGACAAAACGGATAGGAGGTATTCCATGAGTTGGGTTTATCTGTTTTTAGCAATACTTTTAGAAGTATCAGGCACCACCTGCTTGAAATTGTCCCAGGGTTTCACGAAATTATTGCCATCGGTATTGCTCTTTATCCTGTATGGATTCAGCTTTATTTCGTTTTCCCTTGCCCTCAAAAAGATTGAGATAAGCGTTGCCTATGCAATATGGTCAGGGGTGGGAACCACGCTTATAGCAACCGTGGGAATTTTATGGTTCAGGGAGCCATTGAGCGCCTTAAAGATAATTTCGATTGGACTGATTATAATAGGTGTAATTGGGTTGCGTCTGAACGGGGGAATACATTAATAGCAAAGGAACAACCTCCAACTATGGCAAACACAAAAAGAAAGAAATTCTTAATGATGTCAGAATAACGCTGACGTTAACCAGCGCGGGTAACAGCAAATGCTAAAAGCAACCTGCGTTTAAACCGCGTCTGGTTGAAGGTTTTGTTATAGGTTCACTCTGATTGCTGTTTAAATATTGCCTCTTCTGGGTTTTTAATGGCAGAAAATATATTCTCTGCAACTTTCTCTATCAGTTTGCTTCCCCAAAAAGGATCTGACACATCATAATAAATAACCCTTATGTGATGAAGATCAAAAGGAACATCTTTTTCATTCGATGAAATCAGAACAACAGGTTTTTGCAATGCATGCGCTAAGCCTAATTCATAAAAGACATTGGGGTTCCTATCTGTCAGTTCTGCAATCAATACTTTTGCCGAATTAATTCCAGACCACACTTGGTCTATTATTTTTCCTGTTCCAAAAATCTCGTTATCAGCACGAATGGGTGTCAACCCAGCCTTTTCAATAGCTGGTTTATAGACCTTGTCATAGTAGGAGCCCAAGGGGTCAGCAAATGGCATCATAATAAAACAGGTGTCGCCTGTCTTCACTTTTGCAGTCTTTTCGAGTTTCTTAAATGCCTCTTTGGCCTTTTCATGGGCGGGTGGCTCAGCAGAAATGTCAACAACTCTAAATTTTCCATCGTGGTCAGTGATTAGTTCTGCAGTTTTGAGACTCTCAACTAAAATACCTTTAAACTCACTCAACTTATCAGCGGGTATCTTGAATTTATCAGTCAGTGTATTGTCAAAAAACACCGAATCCGGTAGGTTTTCGCCTCTGTAATGAGAAACAATTTCCGAAATTACCGGTGCCTTTAATACTGCCTCTCTTAGACCTGAAAGTTGATCGTTTTTTTCCTGAGGCTTCAGAATCTTTCGTGCTATTTCGGTTAGCTTGACTTTCCCATGTTCGGGACGTTCAAGCAGTCCGAACTTGATAGCGGAATTCAATTCGACGAGATATGGACCACTATTATACTTTACTCCAACATAACTGGCCGATTCTTGATCGGTACATTCTTTCCCAGCGTTCTGTTCCAATATTGCCTTAGGAATACGAAGTGCTTTTTCAAGAGAATGTCTGGGAAAAGGTGGAACTTTCTGGCCTTTTTTGTCCTTGTTCTTTTCTTTTTCCTTTTTCATTAATCCCGCCTATAACGCTGTGCGTCAGCCGCTGCCGGAGGCCAAGCGAGGCACGAGCGGAGGCTGTAGGCGGTCGGCTGCATGCGCTTGTTAGCCGCCGCAACTCTTTTCCTTACTCCGCCTTTCAAGACCTCAAACCTTGTAGCTCGTATGCGGATTCGATATATGATGCAGCCTTGCCCAGATGTTCTCGGGGAAGCTGCTCACCTTGAACTTTGTCGGATAATACTTTGTGGACCCGTTCATCAAGGACAATGACACTTCGGTCGCGCACTGCTGCCTCGCAAAGATTGGCGGCAATATTGACAGGCTGCCCGAAAATAGTCACGTATTGGTATTGTGGATGACCAATGACCGCTTTACACCATAAGCGATTCCTATTCGAGTATACAGACCCACCAAGGGTTCTCCCATAGTAATCCACTCCGATTTCAGCTTTTCGAAAGCCGCTTTCATTTCAAGAGCTGCCGTCACTGCCTTAAAGGGATGGTCTTTAACCGGGCGAGGGACGTTGAATCTCAATAGGACGCCATCGCCAATATACTTGTCGACCGTCGCTCCGTACGTCAGGCCGATATCGCATGTTTTCTCAAGATACTCGTTGATGTGCTGTATTGCCGCCGACACATTCAATTCCTGGAACAGCGCTGAGGATCGGGTCAGATCGCAAAACATTACAGTCGCATACTCAGCATCGCGTTCTGGCATGATGCCTAAAATCTCTAGATTTTCTGGGGCGCGGACGAAGCCGGAAACTTTGGGTGCAAGGCCAACTGCAAGGCGTTCAACTATTGGAATGTCATCGTCAGCGTAGCGTTCAGAGTCTTCCTTGTTTAGCAATTGCAGCACTCCCACGACCTCTGCGCCTTGCTTGAGTGGATAATTCAACATGTTTTCAGTATGGTAACCCGAAACCAAGTCAGCTTTGCCATAGTGTTTAGGGTCTGTTTTTGAGTTAGGACTTGCATATGGCCTGCCAGTCCTGAAACAACGCCCAGCACTGCTTTGCATAGGAATTATCTTTTTCTTTAGCGACGCTGCTTGTTTTCCCATCGGCTGGATCGACAGAAACACGAGCCCCGAAGGCTCTGATGATGGCAGCGATTTGAGTGGAATGAATATCGAACCTGCTTTTGCCCGCATAGCTTTCATGATTGACTTGAACCATATCTCTATATGCTCTGTTCTTGTCTTTTATATCAAAATGAGAAAGAATAGGCGCTGTACGTAACCACTCTGGTGATTTTTTGCCATAGGCATACACTGGATAACTGCTCCATGGATAATCCACTAATCGCCTGACTATTCCGGCTCGCAGCGGATTCCT
>JAUPKS010000365.1 GCA_030837315.1 Planctomycetota bacterium | reverse complement strand
GCTAAGGAATTTCAAACACCCCCCATAATCCCCCCGTTTACGGGGGGAGACAGGGGGGTAAAAGTCGCCGAAGGCCTAATTTAATTGTATAGGAGTTTTCATTTTATTTATGCGGTTTTTAGAGTGGCATGAACAAATCCTGCATGTCCGTGTTTAACTTAACTGTACATAATTTTAGCACAATTATTCCCCTCCCAAGAGGGGACTTTCTAGCTTGACTGTTTTAGTCTTAATGCATCACAATTGCCGCAAACATCATTCTGGTGTTTACGAAAATAGTGCATGTTCTCCCCATTCCAGATTTCGTTAATGCTTTGCTTTAATATGTTACCCACTTCATATCGGGGAAGATCGCAGCATGGGGTTGCCTTGCCGTCGATGTTAATATACAAATAATCGTAAGGTTTTGGGCAGTACTTATCAAACCGATACATCATGGGCCGTAGTCGTTTGTACAATAATCGAAGCAGGCCATTGTCAAAGGCCGTATAGTTGTTATCGACCTGGAATCCATATTTTTTTGCTATTTTCTCAGCCTCTTTATAAATTTCCAGTTCTTCTTCCAAACCAGGCCTCTTAAAACTGCTATTACCCAAAGGGTTATTTAATCGCACGAGATAGGCACGGTCAGCCCCTGCTTCGCCGGCAAATCTTAGGGTGTCCAGGCATTGCTGCTTGTCATGCATAGTAATTTGAATGGTAACGACCGGTTTTGTCTTATCGCCACGGCATTTTATGAGGGATTCAATATGCCGTTGCACAACGTTATTGGAAGGGTGGCCATCAACAACCATAGGGTTTCCTTCTATACTGTCTAATGAAACGGTTAGTTTGTCTAACGTATGAATAAACTTTTCAATAAATGGAGCCAACAGCAGGCCGTTGGTTGTTGTCCCAACAGAATGGCCTTTGCTCTTTGTATAAACAATCATATCCATTAATTGTGGATGTAATAAAGGTTCTCCCCAGCCGGTAAGGGTAATGTTATAGCGGGATTCAATCCTGCCGATGATTTTCTGAAAAAGATCAAAGGGGATGTCATGTTCTGGCAGGTTAAAGGATTCCCGGGGACACATACCGCAGGTGTAGTTACAGCGGTTCGTAATCTCTATCTGGACACGTTCTGGTCGTTGAGGAATGATATAAAAGGTCCTACCTACGATACCTTTTATGAGGTAGATGGGGTTTGCAAGCATGTATTCTTTTAACGCACGTAATAAATTACCATGTGTCTAATTTTCTCAAAACACTCCTACGGTTTTTTCACCGAGAGGTTCTTTGTTTCTTCTTCAATGGGGGTTGGATAATTACTGGTAAAACAGGCATTACAGAAATAGTTCTGCGGTTGTGTCGCACAACTCATCATCCCTTCCACACTGAGATAGCAAAGACTCTCGACATTTAAGAATTGTTGGATTTCATCTAATGTGCGATTCGCCGCAAGCAGCTCACCTTTTTTTTGAAAATCGATTCCGTAATAACATGGATACCGATGGGGTGGGCACGTAATCCGAACATGAATCTCCTTTGCTCCGGCCTTCCGCAACTGCCCCAACCGCGACTTTGACGTAGTCCCTCTTACAATGGAATCGTCAATAACAATAACTCGCTTGCCTTCCACCGTCTCTTTTAATGCGTTCAGTTTAAGCTCAACAGTACGGTGCCGCTTGTCCTGTTCAGGCAAGATGAAAGTCCTGCCCACATAATGGTTACGAATAAATCCTCGATCAAAGGGTATCCCTGATGCGTGAGAATATCCGATTGCTGCAGAGTTCCCTCCCTCAGGAACTGAAATAACCACATCAGCATCCGCAGGCGCCTCTTGTGCAAGTTTTGCTCCCAATCTTTTGCGAAATAAATGAACGCTTTCTCCATAGATCTTGCTATCAGGTCTTGAAAAGTATACGAGTTCAAATATGCAAAAGGCAGGTTTGATATGTTTCTGTGGGCAATAATACTCGCTTCGAATTCCATCTTTCCCGATGTAAACCGCCTCGCCCGGATTAACGTCCCGAATATACTCTGCACCCACCTGATCCATGGCGCAGGTTTCAGAGGCCAGGACATAACCATTGTTCAATCTTCCCAGGGCCAATGGCCTGAAACCATGGGGATCGCGCACGCCTATCAGCTCTTCCGGAGTCAAAAACAAGAGCGAAAAGGAGCCGTGTAATTGTTGTAGTACAAGAGACAAATTTTCTTGCATCATATGTAAAGGTTTTGCCATGAGGTGGAGAATTACTTCGGTATCTGAGGTGGTATGGAATATAGAACCATTTGCCTCAAATTCTTCACGCAGCCTTTTTGCATTAGTCAACTGTCCGTTATGGGCGACGGCGACTTTGCCCTTGTAATAGTCAACCACTAATGGCTGTGCATTGCCAATGTTGCTTGTACCAATGGTAGAATACCGGACATGTCCTATGGCAGCAGGGTTTTTTAAAGATTTGAGCATGTGTGGCTTTATGGCTTCGCTTACGAGTCCCATTCCTTTGTAACTGATGATATCTTTACCATCCGTTGAAGCGATGCCAGCACTTTCTTCTCCGCGATGTTGCAAAGAATACAAGCCGTAATACACCTTCTCTGCGGCGTCTTCACATCCATAAATTCCAAATAACCCACAATATTCTTTTGCGATGGACATTTTTCTATGATCTAACTCCAATATATTTTATTATGCGGAACATGATGTATGCCGTGTATTTTTATTGACCTTTTGTGATTCGAGGATACATAATAGGTTTGATGAATAACACCTTGCTGAGCGAAGCTGCAATCAAATTCCCCTTAAGAAAAAGAGGTGAAAGGGATTGTAAATAATTTTGCCAAAACTTAACCTCATGGAAATGGGGAAAAGAAGTTTTTGCACAGTAATACTATGGCGGCAGGAAAAGACTTATAAGATAAAATTATATCAAACATTGAATGAGTGTCAATACATTTATCGGCGAACAGAGGACTCATGGCAGAAACAAGGAAACACAGTTTTTTTAAAAGCTTCTCGGATGTAAAGTTGTACGTTATTATAAGTTCTCAACCAGCAAAAAAACCTGTATTGGAAATACTACAGGATGTTATCCAGGGTGGAGCAGACGCGGTGCAATTGCGAGAAAAAACGATGCCGGATAGAGAATTCCTCATTATGGCCAGGGAGTTTAAAAAAATAACTGCCCAGTCGAAAACGATTTTTATTGTAAATGATCACGCCGAAATTGCCAGAGAAGTAGATGCGGATGGGTTACACATCGGACAATCGGACATAGACATACATACCGCACGCACGATGCTTGGTTATGATAAGATAATTGGGGTCTCTACCCATACTATCTTGCAGGCACGAATGGCACAACAATGGGGTGCAGATTATATTGGAATTGGCCCTGTTTTTTACACGGCAACAAAGGACTATGAAATTCCTGTTGGTCTGGATTGTTTAAAACAGGTAAGCAGGGAAATAGCGATACCCTGCGTTGCTATAGGTGCTATTAATCTTGAAAATATTCATGATGTATTACATGCCGGCGGGAAGCGTGTTGCAATTTGTTCTGCAATTATTTGTAGTGATAATGTTATAGAGACAACCCGGTCTTTTAAAAACCTGCTTAGCGCACACACAGGGTTTTTTCCTTAGTTGATGAATGTGGTATTTTGTTTGCTTAATGTTGCCGATATCTTTTGGTATAAATAGTATAAATCAGTCGAAAATAACTATAAGCAACTATTAAGCAGTGTATTAAGATAGAAATACTTACGGTATTTATTAGATATGAAGGATAATCCGCGCATCAAAAGTTGCAATTTTAAACATTTATGGGAAAGGGATGGGCATATGATGAAAATTGTACCTTTGATTCCTTTGTGTTTATTCATTTTAATGACCTTAGGCTGCGGGTCTTTTATGAAGATGGAAGGCAAAAGGCCTTGCGCCCCGAAGGGTTCTTCAGAAGAAATTGTATCGCCACCAAAGAGTAGTGGGTATTTAACGAGCGGGTCGACGGTAATTCTTGATACCGGAGAAGAAAATAAAAGAATATCCCTGCTTGAACAATTTGATCAACTAAGAAAAGATTTGGCGGCCTCGCAGGGAAAAAACGCATCGCTTGAAAGAGAGCTGGAAAGTGAAAAGGCAGCAAAAACAGCACTCGAATCAGAACTGGAAGAGATCAAGAGTCAATTAGAAATCACACAACAAGTTATTATTGAAAATGAAAAATTGACTAAACAGCTCGAACAAAGTCTTGCACCTTACGAAAAAAAAATTAAGGAGTTAACCATAGAATTAACAAATGCACAGATTGAAGAAACTAAGACAAAGCAAGCGCTTGTTGGCATGAAGATAGAACAACTTGTGGGGGAAAAGGAACACATATCAGAAAATCCTCACTGATTATTTTCGAGGTACAGGGTTATTAAATGAAGTATACACTTCTTATCATCGGTATATGTTTATTCGTGGCCGTGGGCTGTTCAAGTGCACCACCACATCATTCTTCTAGTCTTAATTATAACAAAACGGGCGAATTTAAAAAAACACAAATACGCCGTGTATTACTCATGCCATTCGAATATGATGTAGACAGGGAAGCTACCATAGAAGAGGTAACGGAGGCGTTTGCCGTAGAATTGAGAAAAACAGGAAGTTTTGAGGTTGTCGTATTCACTGAAAACAAAACAACACTTACCCCTGAACGTAACATGTGGGTAAAGGGTACCGTTGATTTAAACATCATTTTGACCTTAAAGAAGTTGTATGACGTGGACGCCATCGTATTTGGCAGCATAACGCATTACCGGCCTTATGAACCTATGTTACTTGGGGTAAAAGTAGGTATGATCTCTACTGACACGGGTGCAGTCGTCTGGAGCGCAGACGGCGTTTTTGACAGCAATGAAAATGAGATAGCAGAACTTGTAAAATACTACTTTGAAAGTACACATCAAAAAAGCGCCTTATACGGCTGGAAGCTTATTTT
>JAUPKS010000364.1 GCA_030837315.1 Planctomycetota bacterium | reverse complement strand
CCGGCGCTGCATAGGGAGTAATTTTTTAAGCGCTGACGTATACAATTTGAGAGGTTCTTTAAGCTCTTGCCTGACTTGCATTAATTCCTTTTTAAGCACGATTGTTTTGTTATTTGCCGCCTTTGCTAGTTCCTTCTCCAACGCGGCAATCTTTGCCTTTAAGTTTTTTACGTCCGGGGCGGATAGAATCATCTGGCGGACAGAGTCAATCCTGTGTTCACCAAAAAACATGTGCTCCGTTCTGCAGAGCCCTATACCCTCTGCACCTAACTCACGCGCCTTTTTTGCATCCGTTGGGGTATCGGCATTTGTTCTTACCTTGAGTTTGCGGACTTCATCAGCCCATTCCATAAGTGTTGCAAAATCCCCGCTCAATCCAGGCTCAATAGTGGAAACCTGACCTAACATTACTTCGCCGGTACTGCCATCTATTGAGATGTAGTCTCCTTTTTTTATCACCTTTCCATTTACCGTAAAGGTCTGGCTCTTATAATCTACATTTAACGCACCACATCCTGCGACACAGCATTTACCCATGCCCCTCGCTACCACGGCGGCGTGCGAGGTCATACCGCCACGCGTTGTTAAAACACCCTTTGACGCGTGCATTCCACCAATATCTTCCGGTGATGTTTCCTTTCTTACCAGGATTACCTTTTCTTTCTTTTCGGCAAGCTTTTCTGCATCCTCAGCGCTAAAAACCACTTTTCCTGTTGCTGCGCCTGGTGAGGCGGGAAGCCCGGTGGCAATAACCTCTTTTTTTGCTTTGGGATCAAAGGTTGGGTGCAATAACTGATCGAGCTGGTTTGGGTCAATACGGGAAATAGCGGTTTTTTTGTCTATAAGCCCATCTCTGGTCATATCAACTGCGAACTTGATGGCGGCATTCGCGGTACGCTTACCGGTTCTGGTTTGCAGTATAAACAGCCGGTTTTCCTGAATCGTAAATTCTATGTCCTGGACATCTTTAAAGTGGTTTTCCAATATATTTTTATAAGTAACAAGCTGTTTATAAACCTCGGCCATTTCTTTTTCAAGATTAGCAATTGGTTCTGGCGTGCGGATTCCGGCAACAACGTCCTCACCCTGGGCATTGATGAGGAATTCACCATAGAATTTGTTTTCGCCCGTTGAAGGATTCCTGGTAAAGCATACCCCGGTGCCAGAGTGGTTTCCCATATTCCCGAAGACCATTGCCTGAATGTTCACTGCCGTTCCAAGGAGGCCTTTAATTTCATAGAGTTGCCGATATTTAACGGCTCGTGGATTATTCCATGATGTAAATACGGCATCTATTGCCTTCTGGAGTTGCACTTTTGGATCGGTTGGAAAGTTTTCAAGGGTCTTTTTTTTGTAAATAGCTTTAAACTCTTCGACAATTTTTTTTAATTGATCAGACGTCAGCTCTGTGTCACTTTTTACCCGTGCCTTCTTTTTGTATTTATCAAGAATCTCTTCAAAATAATGCCGCTCAACACCCATAACGACATCGCCAAACATCGTGATAAACCGCCGGTAAGCATCCCACACAAAACGTTCGTTGCCAGTCTTTTTAATAAGCCCGGCAACGGCATCCGGAGTTAGACCCAAGTTTAAAACCGTATCCATCATGCCTGGCATGGACGCCGCGGCACCGCTCCGCACAGAAACCAGTAAAGGATTTTTTGGATCACCCAGCCTTGCCCCCATCAGTTTCTCCAGACGGGAAAGATTCTGTTCTATCTGTTTGGCAAGACCAGTGGGGTACTGTTTATTATTCTTATAATACGCATCGCAAACCTCTGTCGTTATAGTAAACCCGGGAGGAACGGGAATACCCAGATTGGTCATTTCTGCAAGATTGGCTCCCTTGCCACCGAGCAGGTGTTTCATGTCAGACCTCCCATCAGCAGAGCCATTGCCAAAGAAATAGACATACTTGGGCGCCATCCAGCTACTCCTTTCTACAGTAATGTAATATCAATACACACGAAGAGCATGACTTATATAATTAAAATGAAGATAAAATGGCTATTTATGCTATCAAAAACGAGATTTATACGCAAGAAAATTCATGAACGAACTTCATTCACTCACGATAGTAAGGGCGAAGCATTTGTTGTCAGGAGTAAGACCTGCCAATACCGATTTAAACAAATGCTTCGCCTTTACTCTGCGGGATTTTAAAAAAATAAACTAAGAGGCAAAATTTAATACTATCAAAAGGTATATGAAAATGGGAAAAAGTATGATACCATAAAGCAGCGAAGCTGCAACCAAAAAGAGTCGCTGAATGCCAAATAACAAATTTAGAGTTTAAAAACGATGGGACAGGCCGTCAAGATAACCGAAATACTCAGAAATAAGAATTTTTTAAAACTCTGGATCGGCCAGATAGTATCCGCCCTCGGTGATCGATTCCACCAAATGGCATTACTGGGAATAATCATAAAAAATGGGGGAAATGTTGGAGAAGAGTTGTCTAAAATTACTTTTTGGAGCATCCTCCCCTTTTTTTTATTTAGCCTCTTTTCTGGTGTGCTTTCAGATCGGTGGTCAAGAAAGAGAATATTAATCGGCTCTGATATAGCAAGGGTTCTTTTGGTGTGCGCCATTCCCTGGGTTATCTGTGACCCTGCCACTATTACCGTTGCCTACCCTTTTATTTTCGTCATCGGTATCTTTACCTGTCTTTTCTCGCCAGCGAAGTTTTCTATCATTCCCAACCTTGTTGAAAAACGTCAACTCTTGATTGCAAATTCTCTGATAGCATCTTCAGCACTCTTAAGCGTTTTGGCCGGTACTGCTGTAGGTGGTATTATTTTTGATTCCATGGGATTTAAGGCATCCATGTTCTTGAATGCCTTTACCTATCTTTTTTCTGCAGGTACTATCTGGAGATTAAGAGCAAAAGAAACAGGCCGCTCTAAAATCAAAGGCATGGCCGATGTTTTCATGGATATCAAGGAGGGTATGAAATATATTTTCCACGATGCAAGGTTAATAATACTCATTTTTTTTGGTACGATTTTCTGGTTTACTGGCATCAGCTTTTATGTGGTAATCTCCGATTTTGCAGGGAAGGTATGGGGCTTTACTTCATTAACCCCTCTGGGATTGATTTTCACATTGCTTGGCGGCGGTCTTCTTATTGGTTCACTCCTGGCAGGTAAGTATGGCAACCGGGTAAAAAGGAATATGCTCTATACGGGTAGCATCTTGATGCTGGCTTTCGGCATTGTAGCCTTCTCTTCGGTACAATCCTATACGGCAGCTTCATGTATTATCTTCTTTGTTGGGATTGCAGGCGGGGCATTCCTTACCCCCATCAATGCGGATATTCAAGAGATTGCTCCTGACGAGTTAAGGGGAAGGTCGTTTGCCTGTAAGGACATCTTTATGAATGCCGCAATGGTAGCGCCAATACTGCTTATGGGTAAACTAACAACCCTCATCCCGATCCGGAAATTGATGTTATATTTGGGTATAGGTGTTTTTTTAGTCGGTATTCTCGTGGCATGGAAGAGTATCAAACTCAATACCATAGAGGAACACGCAAGGAAAGATGCATAATCGCACAATATTTCATACAAAAGCTGCATTTTTTTATGCCATGCATCCACATCTTCTTGGATTCCTGAATAATACTTTCTTCTTCGTGCTCAAGGCGATTGGCGTTGTGTTATTAAAAGTTTTTTTTCATATCCAGGTTCAAAATGCAGGATATGTCCCTCGGAAAGGACCTCTTATTGTTGCCGCAAACCATTTCAGTTACATGGATCCCGTGGCGCTTCAATCAATGTTTCCAAGACGCATTGCCTTCATGATGACGGAACTCTATTACGAGGGTCGCGGGAAATGGCTTTTCCAATTATTGCATTGTATCTGTGTGAAAGAGAAAGGTTCAAATAGAGCTGCGCTTAAGCAGGGTATGGAGGTACTTAACAAAAACGACGTTTTAGGCATCTTCCCTGAAGGAGGGGTGAGCCGAGAGGGTCGCCTTCAGGAAGGAAACCCAGGCATCGGTTTTCTTGCCATAAAGAGCGGCGCGCCCGTCATCCCTGCATTTATCTCTGGCACTTACAAGGCATTACCAAAGGGTGCAAAGATACCAAAAATTTCCAGAATTACAATAATCTTTGGCAAACCGATGACATTTGAAAATTTTAACGAACACGGAAAAAAGAAAGGGATTGAGGAGATCACAAAAGCTATTATGGAGCACATTGAAAAACTATCTTTTTCTGACAAAGAAAGAGACTAAATTTTGGAGCTTTTTCAAGATCATGCTGAATAATTCAATACTCAACGACTTATCTCTCTATGGCGAGGAATTTATGCTTGGCCATGGCAAGACGGCGTGCCTCCTTATCCATGGCTTTTGCTGCGGACCGATCCAGATGCGGGAGATTGCAGAACATTTGTGTAAGTGGGGTTTTACCGCGAGGGGGATACTTCTGCCGGGACACTGCAGAAATATGGGTGGACTTTCAGTAAACTTGCATCACGATTGGAAAGAAAAGGTAGCGTCTGAATATCAGCAGTTGCAAATGCATTACGAAGAGGTCATCGTTATCGGATTTTCGTTGGGGGCATTATTGACCTTGCAATTGGCCTTAGAATATCCCATAGAAAGGATCATTCTCATGGGCACCCCTATATTTATAATCCGGGAATACCTCCCCACGCAGAGTTTGATCAGGATATGCAAAAATTTTATGAAAAGGATAAAGGCATGGAAGAGACGGTGTTATATGGAATCAGAAGGATACACCGGCTACCTGCATCAACCGGTAGACACATATTTCTCATTACATGCCCTGTATGGGATCGCAGAGATCATCCAGGCTGTCGATTTAAGACTAAAGGATGTAAAATCATCCACAATGGTTATCCATTCCAAGAAAGACCTTATTGCTGCCCCTGCAAGCGCAAAATACGTAATGGAAAACCTTGGTTCTCCCCACAAACGACTTGTTTGGCTTGAACGAAGTCATCATTTGATGATGTACGATAAGGAAAAGGCCGTGGTTTTTCAGGCTATAAAAGAATTTGTAACAAGCTCTGAGTAGGGTGGACTTCGTCGTGAGCTCAGTCGAACAATTAAGGCATTGGTTTTACACCTAAAGCAACAGTTTTAAATAAAGTATCTGATCTCAAGAAGGGGTTGGTCAACAAAGGAATGGCAAAAGATTTATATAAGGATCTGGAATGAGAAGTTGTACAACAAGTCGTTTTATGAGGATTAGAAGTGTTGAAATAGCCTTAATTTTACTGTAGTATTTATCCATGCGAATAATAGCCTTGTTTCATAACATTAGTGCCGTTGAGCCCGTGTGGTCTGCTATCCACAAAAATCTCAGATTCTTCATCCACGCGATCTGTGTAACCTGCGCAATCTGTGGTTTTATCCTCTCATCCCGAATTATCTTTGCTATGGGAGAGGCCTCAAAATTTACTTTCGTCCAATTAGAATATTCTGGTGGAAATTGGAATCCAAGGCCCAATGCGGGAAAACGCCTTATGTGGGAGACTATTAAGCGTACCAGCGTTGAAGCACGTATTGACATCGTTACCCTGCGGGCAGATGACGCAAATCTCTTTGAATATCCGTTTCTTTATATGGCGGGAGATCAGGAATTTCCACCCTTCAGCGAGAAGGAGATTACCAATTTAAAATTATACCTGGAATTTGGAGGCACACTGTTAATTGATGATTGTCTTGGGAAAAGCGATTTTGGGTTTGACAAATCCATTCGACGTGAGATTGGACGTTTATTTCCCAATAAAACTCTGGAAAAACTGCCCAAGGACCATATTATTTTTAAATCTTTTTACCTATTGAATCAGGCATATGGCAGAATTATGGAAAAACCTTATTTGGAAGGCCTGACAATAGAGAACCGAGCTGTTATTATTTATTCGCAGAATGACCTTGGCGGTGCCTGGACTAAAGATACACTTGGAAGCTGGGAGTATCAAGTAACCCCCGGTGGCGAAACACAAAGATCCATGGCCTTCCGTCTGGGTATTAACATTATCCTGTATGCCCTGACAGGTGACTACAAGCAAGATCAAGTGCACCTGCCTTTTATTTTGAAAAGACAGATGTAATAACACCACACTATATCCGCATTCTATACCCTTTCCGGTCGTTTTTTCTGAGGAAGAACCGTTATCCGGAAATATACTTCAGACAACCCTTATCTACCAGGAATTAGAAAAAGGGTGACAATTTAGTTTTTTGAAACTGGATAATGCCTCTATGTCTCAAGATATTACCCATTTTGCCCAAACCAATTACCGACATGACGAGCGGGTCTTTGGCATTAAACAGGCCGACCGCAGGCTGCATATGTACGTGTTGGGGAAGACCGGCAGTGGCAAAAGCACCCTTATAAAAAATCTTGTTGCTCAAGACATTTAGCACGGATACGGAGTTGGGGTAATAGATGCTCAATGTCAAAATTTATCAACGGAAATATTCGCCTCTATTTTATCGGAGGCAAGAAAATACCGCCTTAATCTTATTTTGGCCCATCAGTATTTAGAGCAAATTCCCAAAGAAATCAAGAGCGCTATTTTGGGAAATGTAGGGACATTGATTACCTTTCGATTAGGGCTAGAAGACGCCTTGGAGTTAGAGAATGAGTTTAAGGCCAAATTTACGGCTACGGATTTAGAGAATATCGGCAAGTATCAAATTTACCTTAAACTGGCGATTGATGGCGTTACCAGTCAGCCATTTTCAGCAAAGACTGCCTTGCCGAAGATAGGCCAAAATTTTAGGAACAATAAGGAGAGGATTATAAAGGCTTCGAGGCAGAAGTACGGTTTGCCCAGGGAGATCGTAGAAGATAAGATTAATCGGTGGTTAGGTGTAAAGTAAAGGAATGTATTGATGTAGCCCTTCTAACTTGACATTATTTTCCAATCTGATAATCTGATGGTATGAATACTAAAGTTTATATACCATCTATTAGGGGAGAGGAAGCTATGGCTATTAGCAAGGTTGGCCAGCGTCGTCAGGTTGTTATTCCTAAAGAGATATGCGAAGATTTAGGCCTTAAAGAAGGGGATTTTGTTGAGGTAAAAGAAAGTTGGGGTTTTGTGCTTATCAAACCAAAAAAGCTCGTTGATTCGGATGATGATATTCTAATACCCGAAGAAGAGACCCTGATCAGAAAAGGGGAGGCGCAGTTAAAGAGGGGTGAATATGTGTTATGGGATGATCTCAAGAAGAGGATAAAAGGCTAACAGTTTTATCTATGGCTTGGATTATTCGACTTTCTAAGGAGGCAGAAAAACAATTTGAAAACATCCCAAAGATCGAGAGAGAAGTATTTCTGAAGCCATTGAAGGAATGCAAGAAGACCCGTTTCGTGGCAACGTCATTCAATTAAAAGGGAAAGAATGTATCCTTTTTCCATAACAGCTCGCATAAATTCGTCCTCTACCTGACGAACTGTACCTTCGGATAAGCGATAACGAGATCTGTTTATTACGTATACTCCGATCCTATTGTATACCGCGGGACTAAACAATTCAGATGTTGTTACCTTAGGACTTGGCGGGCTTTGTGGAGGGGTTATTGCACATCCAATAGCAACTACAGTCAATAAACAACAACTAATAGCCGTTATAATTCCTCGTCTTTTATCCGCCAATTGGTATTAATTGGTTTTTCCGTAATTAATTTCTCAAACTCATACTTTATCTGTCTTAACCGTTCCTGTTCAGCTATTTTCTCGGCTATGCGTTGGCCTTTTGTCAGCTTCCAGTCGTATTTCAGCCCCATCCAATGAAAACTGAAATAGGCCGTAGCTATAATTATAGTCACTATAATTATACGGCTGGCTTTTGACTTGTTTGCCATTGTTTTGGCTACTCTTTCTTTGGCCTCTTTATAACGGTCGCTATGATATTATTATTTCAGTACGGCATTAAGCAGAAATTATTTTGGTTACGTGGTGAGTATCCTTTTCTAAAAGGCTGAAGAGCGCTGATCCTTCGGGTGTTTTACTCATTAAATAAAATTGTTGACAAAATATCTCGATCATTTACACTAACTGCATAATTACTAAATTACATATAATTTCATGGCAAAATTCACTAACGGAGAATTAATAATGCCTATAGTTAAAGTAGTGAGGAACGGACAAATAACCCTGCCAAAAGAATTCAGGGACGCTTTAGGTATTGATGAGGGTCAAATTTTAGAAGCGGAGATAAAAGACTCCCGCATTATTTTAAAACCCTTGGCTTTTGTGGAAAGAGGATCTGTTCTGTCTTCAAAAGGAAAGCAGAAGGTAAAAGAGGCGCTGGAAGACATTAAAAAGGGGGCTGTCTCAAAAGCTTATGATGATGTGG
>JAUPKS010000363.1 GCA_030837315.1 Planctomycetota bacterium | reverse complement strand
TTTATGTGACTGGCACTACTCATTCAACAGACTTTCCCACGACGGCCGGCGCTTGTGATACCTCATCTCATGGTGATGGCAATGTCTTTGTATCGAAGTTCAACAGTGGACTGACGAGTTTGCTTGTATCAACATTCCAAGGCGGGTCTCGTTCTGATTATGGTAATTCAATTGCCATCGATGCTGAGGGAAACGTCTATGTGATCGGCGAAACTGAGTCACCGAACTTTCCCACGACGGTTGGTGCTTATGAAACGTCTTACCATAGATGCGAGGATGTCTTTGTATCAAAGTTTAACGCCAATCTTTCTGTCGATAAAACAAGCAAGTAACAATAACGGTAGCGTGGAGCCGTTGCTCATAAAACGGGGTCTTGTTTCTTGATGTTTCTGTAACTATCTTCAGATGTAATAAATTAAAACCCAACCTTTCACAACTTTAAACCCTTGTTAAATGCCGGTATTTGATGCGGTGGGGTTGCTCAGACGCCAATCCGAGACGTCTTTTCCTGTCCGCTTCATAATCGGAAAAATTTCCTTCAAACCAGACGACTTTACTGTCCCCCTCGAATGCAAGGATATGGGTGGCTATTCGGTCGAGAAACCAGCGGTCATGGCTGATCACCAGGACACAACCGGAGAAAATTTCCAGGGCATCTTCCAAAGCCCGCATGGTGTTTACATCGAGATCGTTCGTGGGTTCGTCTAACAGAAGCACATTTGCGCCTTCTTTCAGTATACAGGCAAGATGTACCCTGTTCCGTTCTCCGCCTGATAGGGTATTCACCGGTTTTTGCTGGTCTGTCCCTGAAAAATTAAAACGCGCCACATAGGCACGGGAATTGACCTCCCTGCTGCCAAGTCGAAGAATATCCTTTCCTTCTGAAATTACCTCCCATATGGTTTTTTTTGGGTCGAGGGTTTCGCGGCTTTGGTCAACGCATGCAAGCTTAACAGACTCGCCCACCCGGATAGTACCGGCATCCGGTTTTTCCTGACCGGTAATCATCCGGAATAGGGTGGTTTTCCCAGCGCCGTTTGGGCCAATAATTCCTACAATCCCTCCGCGCGGCAGGGAAAACGTCATCCCCTCTACCAAAATATTATCCCCGTAAGCCTTGGTGACCTTGTCTGCCTCAACGACCAAATTACCCAATCTCGGTCCTGGAGGGATGTAAATTTCCAAGTCCTTTATCCGGTTTTCACTTTGTTGCTCAAGAAGTGATTCGTATGAGTTAATGCGTGCCTTCGATTTTGCGTGCCTGCCCTTGGGTGACATCCTGATCCACTCCAATTCACGCTGCAGGGTTTTTTGTCGTTCCGTCTCTTGCTTTTCTTCCTGCTGTAACCTCTTTTGCTTTTGCTCAAGCCAGGACGAATAATTCCCCTTCCATGGAATGCCATACCCCCTATCCAGCTCTAATATCCAGCCGGCTACATTATCGAGAAAATAACGGTCATGTGTTACTGCGATAACGGTTCCCTCATAACTTTTCAAATGATGCTCCAGCCATGCAACCGATTCGGCGTCAAGGTGGTTCGTCGGTTCATCTAACAGCAAAATGTCGGGTTTTTGCAATAATAACCGGCAAAGCCCCACTCGTCGGCGTTCTCCCCCCGATAATACCTTTATCGGCGCGCTCCCTTCTGGGCACCGCAGGGCGTCCATTGCCATTTCCAGACGAGCGTCCAGATCCCATGCACCCAGCGCCTCGATTTTCCCCTGTACTTCTCCCTGCCGTTCGATCAGATTGTTCATGTCCTCATCCGACATCGGTTCGGCAAATTGCTCGTTAATACGGTTGTACTCATTGTGGAGGTCTACCAAGTCTTGAACGCCCTGTTCCACAATTTCACGCACCGTTTTTGTATCATCCAGGGACGGTTCCTGTTCGAGAAATCCAACCGTGTAGCCGGGGGAAAGGGTTGTCTGCCCGTTAAAATCCTTATCTTTTCCGGCAAGAATCCGCAGGAGGGAACTTTTTCCTGAACCATTCAAGCCTAATACGCCAATCTTAGCGCCGTAAAAATAAGAAAGGGAAATATCCTTAAAAACTGGCTTTTTATTATAATGTTTACTTACATTGAGCATGGAATAGATGATTTTGTTCTGTTGATTACTCATTGAGTTCCTCCGAAATGGGGTCAAACCTTATCTATTGACAAACAAAGCAAAGAATGCTAAAGTAATACCCTTATTATGGCAAGACCTTTACGCATTGAATATCATGGAGCATGGTATCATTTTACCTGTCGTGGTAATGAGAAGAACGCTATTTATAAAGACGACAGAGACAGGGAAATATTTTTAGGTATATTACAAGAAAGTATTGAAAAATACAAGGTGGAATTACATGGTTATGTACTCATGGATAATCACTTCCACCTTAATCTCCATACGCCACTGGGAAATCTTAACCGATTTGCACAGCGATATAACACTGCTTACACAGGGTATTACAATAGAAGGCATGAACGAGTGGGGCCGCTCTATCTGGGACGTTATAAAGCTGTTCTTGTTGATAAGGATTCTTATCTCCTGGAGCTTTCCCGTTATATTCATTTGAATCCTGTCAGGGTACAAAAACTCTATAAAAAGAAGTTGTCCGATCGGCTTGCTTGGTTACGTAATTATCGATGGAGCAGCAATCGGGGATATGGATTTGTACGATATCGGGATAATTTTGTTTATTACAGCAGCGTTCTTGGATATTTGGGCGGGGATAATAGTGCTGGACGCAAACGATATAGAGAATTTGTTGAAGAAGGACTCACGAAGGGAATTGAATCACCCTTTAAAGACGTTAAAGGACAAGTGATTCTTGGGGAAACGGGCTTTGTTGATTGGGTTTATGAAAATGTACTAAAGAAAGAGAAGGGCGTACTTGATTCAGCCGAACAACCAGGATCAAAGAAACTCACCAAAGAAATATCTGTGGACAAAATAGTGGATCAGGTATGTGAGACTTTTATGGTCGAGAGGAATCATGTATTAAAACGCCGGTCGAACGCTCAAGAGGCGAGAATGGTACTTATAGAATTATGTTGCCGTTATTTATTAGTTCATAAAAGTTTGAGAGAAATAGGCAGGGACTTAGGAGGTCTGACGGTTGGCGGTATGAGCCATACCAGAAAGAGATTACAAGAGAGGTTAAAAGAAAAACATTTTTTAAGGTCGCAGTTTAACCGGTGTGTTATTGCACTTGACAAAATATAGAGGTATCAGTTTATCTGGCGATGAGAAAGGATAAATCTTGTATCTTTCGTAACTTTAGTTGAAGGGTATGCCAAAAGGGTATAATTCTTTAGTGAACTCTCTGTAAAGGTTTTTTATGGAAATCAGGAAATTTAAAAAGCTTCTCGTTGCCAATCGAAGTGAAATAGCGATACGGGTCTGCCGGGCGGCGCATGAACTTGGCATTCATACCGTGGCAATTTATTCACACGAAGACCGCTTTGCGCTTCATAAATTTAAAGCAGACGAGGCGTATCAGATTGGGAAGGGCAACGAACCGGTTAAAGCCTATCTGGACATCGACGGAATCATTCAACTGGCCAAAGAGAAGGAAGTTGACGCCATACATCCTGGTTATGGTTTTCTCTCGGAGAATACCAGATTTGCCAGCGCCTGTGAACAGGCAGGCATTACCTTTGTCGGCCCCCGCCCGGAAATTCTCCAGATGCTTGGTGATAAAACCTCGGCCAGAAAGATTGCCGGAGAATCGCAGGTTCCTATACTCTCTGGTTCTGATCACCCCTTGAAAAGCCTGGATGAGGCCAGGGATCTTTGCAGCAAGCTGGGATATCCTGTTATCATCAAGGCTGCCCATGGCGGCGGTGGCCGCGGTATGCGTGTGGTTCGCAGTGAGCTGGAATTGGGTCATCGCCTGAATGAAGCGCAGCGCGAATCCCTCACGGCCTTCGGTTCTGATGAGTGTTTCTTAGAAAAATACGTCGAAAAGGCACGCCACATTGAGGTACAGATCCTCGCTGACAAGTACAATAATATTGTACACCTGTTTGAACGCGACTGTTCTCTTCAAAGGCGCCACCAGAAAGTCGTTGAGATTGCCCCTGCGCAGAATCTTGAAAGAAGCATCAGACATCGCATCTGTGATGCTGCCGTAAAAATATGTAAATCCGTGAACTATGATAATGCTGGTACCGTGGAGTTCCTTCTTGATACGGAAACCAATAAGTATTATTTCATAGAAATCAACCCCAGAATCCAGGTCGAACACACCGTCACTGAAACGATTACAGGTTTTGACCTCGTGAAGCGGCAGATATTGATCAGTGAGGGATTCCCGCTTAATTCACCGGAAATCCGCATACCGAACCAGGAAGCAATTCAGATTAACAGCATTGCCTTCCAGTGCCGGATTACCACGGAGGACCCTTCCAACAAGTTTATTCCTGACTATGGTCGCATCCAGCATTACCGTTCTGCAGGTGGCATGGGCATTCGTCTTGACGCCGGCACCGCATTCTCCGGAGCCCTCGTTACACCGTACTATGACTCCATGCTCGTGAAGGTTACTGCCTTTGGAACATGTTTTGAAGAAACAGCGCGCCGTATGGACAGGGCATTGCATGAGTTCCGGATACGCGGCGTGAAAACCAATATCCCATTTCTCATTAATCTGGTCAACCACAAAGATTTCCTGAAAGGCAAATGCACCACACGTTTCATTGACGAAAATCATAATCTCTACCAATTTCCACGCCGCAGAGACCGTGCCACGTGCATCATACGTTATATGGGAGACGTTATGGTCAACGGACACCCGCTTATTAAGGAAATACCGAAGTCTCTATGTCGCCGCAATGCGCCTGTTCCGGTCGTTGACCGTAAAATTCCAAGACCCAAGGGCACCCGTGACCTTCTCATGGAAATGGGGCCTAAAAAATTTGCTCAGTACGTTCTTAAGGAGAAAAAACTGCTGCTGACGGACACGACTTTCCGCGATGCGCATCAGTCTCTGCTGGCTACCCGCATGAGAACCATAGATATGCTGAAGATAACCGAGGTCTACTCCAGGAATCATGCAGATTTCTTTTCGCTTGAAATGTGGGGTGGAGCAACCTTTGACACCGCCATGAGATTTCTCACGGAGTGTCCCTGGGAACGCCTGCACACCATGCGCAAAGTGGCGCCCAATATTCTGTTCCAGATGTTGCTCCGGGCATCCAATGGCGTGGGCTATACCAACTATCCCGACAACGTCGTCAAGGCATTCATAAAACAGGCGGCAGAAAGTGGCATCGACATATTTCGCGTCTTTGACTCCCTGAACTGGGTTGCCAACATGAAAATTGCGATGGATGCCGTCCTGGAAACCAATGCCCTCTGTGAAGCCGCCATATGTTATACCGCCGATATTCTTGACCCGAAACGAAACAAATATACGCTCGACTATTACGTAAAAATGGCAAAAGAACTGGAAGGCCATGGCGCGCACATTCTGGCGATTAAGGATATGGCCGGGCTTTTAAAACCTTATGCCGCCTATAATCTGGTGAGCGCATTGAAGTCAGAACTGAAGATTCCCATACACCTTCACAGCCATGATACATCGGGTGGACAGATCGCCACCCTCATCAAGGCCGCAGAAGCGGGTGTGGATATTGTCGATGCTGCCATGGGTCCCCTTTCCGGACTTACATCCCAGCCTAATCTCAACACCCTGGTAGAAATGCTGCGTTTTCATGAACGCGATACGGGCATGGACTTCAGGGCACTGGGGCTACTTTCGGACTATTGGGAAGTAGTCAGGGAGTATTATGCGCCGTTCGAGTCCATTCAAAAGTCAAGCACTGCCGAGGTGTACCACCACGAAATCCCCGGCGGCCAGTTTACCAATCTTTTCCAGCAGGCTCATTCAATGGGACTGGCGCATCGCTGGCATGAGATCACCGATGTTTATGCGGATGTTAACCAGCTTTTCGGAGATATTGTGAAGGTTACCCCATCTTCGAAGGTTGTTGGTGACTTGACACTTTATCTGGTGACAAACAATATTAAGGCTCAGGATATCGTTGCCGGCAACAGGGATATTTCATTCCCCACTTCTGTTGTAGAATTCTTTGAAGGCCGTCTCGGTCAGCCTACCGGAGGGTTCCCGAAAGATGTGCAGGATAAAATATTACGCGGGGCACCAGCTTTCACTGAGAGACCAGGAGCCAATTTGCCTCCGGTGGACCTTGAAAAAGCCAAAATAAAAGTTGAGGAAAGGATATCCAGACCCATCACCAACGAAGAACTCATGTCTTACCTGATGTATCCGGACGTCTTCATCCAGTATGCCGAGCACAGAAAGAAATATGACGATGTTTCCGTCATTCCCACGGATGTATTTTTTTATGGTCTGCCCATGAACGAGGAAGTTACCCTTGACATCGAGGAAGGAAAGACCCTGATTTTCAAGCTGGTAGCCATAAGCCCGGTAAACGCTGAAGGAAACTGCACCGTCTTCTTTGAGCTGAACGGCCAGCCACGCGAGGTGGTTATTGCTAACCGTAAGGTGGCTGCTTCAGTAATCAAACGTCCTCAGGCGGAAGAAGGAAACATCAAACATGTCGGTGCACCCATGCCAGGCATGATTGTTACGGTAAAAGTGTCCGCCGGTGAGAAAGTCGCCATAAATGACCCCCTTCTGATCATGGAGGCCATGAAGATGGAGGCAACCATTTATGCCGAACACGATGGAGAGATCGGCCAGGTGTTGGTTAAGGCGAAGGAATGTGTCGAGACGCGAGATCTCCTGATCGTCTACAAGTAATCGTGTAGTGAAGGAAATAGCGTCGGCAAGTGATTGGGAGTATCTTCCTTATTTCTCCCGTCCTTTGACGGAATGCGTTTGCTTTGTAAACAGATATAGCTATGAGTGCATCTGTGCCCAGCGCAGATGCAAGGTATCTAGCTTTTAGTGATGCACACTTGCACCTTATGGTCGGGGAAGCCGAGGAAGTTGCTGAAGGAAAACAGGAATACCAGCAGCGTGTCTACTTTAATGACAAAAACCCTTTACGACCATATATGCCGAGACCTGTGCAGTATAGTGGATCAGATAAGACAGAGAGCCGTCATTGGAATCATAAGGTTTACAAGGGGAGAGAGTGTGGGGCATGCCAGAAGCGGTCGCTATGCACAAAGGCAAAGGCGAGAGAATTATTAATAGATATTCGTGAACCTCTTTTACAAAAGATGAGAGAAAAGTTGATATCTGAGGAGGGAAGGCGAAAATATTTTATGCGTCAGTATATCATCGAACCCGTCTTTGGGCATTTGAAATTTAATGTAGGATATCGAAACTTTCTCTTACGGGGTCTGGAGAAAGTACGTGCGGAGTTTAAGCTGATGTGTATTGGCTGGAACTTAAAAAAGATGCTGAAAATGGGAATAAGGCTCGCTACGATATAAGATAGTACAAGGAAAACAAGCCCTTATTTTGGTAGTTTCGTGTCCTTTTTATGCTCCTGAGATAGAAGTATGATTTGAATGGAAACATTTTAACCTTTTTCTGATTTGTTTATCGATCACATTTACTTTACACACATTTTCCTTTGTCGTTTGTCCTTGTTTGTTTATCACATTCTCGGACAGCCTGTTGATTAGTGATTAAATCACAGGGAATTCAGGGGACACCGTACTTAATTATTTGTAACAATTTAGCTTTTTGAAAAATTCTTTCAACTGCTCGCTCCCAAACTCCTGTTTGGGAGTGTAATGGACGAGAAACTCAGTTTCTCTGCAATGCTGTTCCCAAACAGAAGTTTGGGAATAAGCAGTGGTGGTTTTAAAGGCAATTTTTCAAACGGCTAAAATGTTACAATTATTTCTATTTTTGGTTCGGGCCAGGGCATCTGTTGTCTTTATAGTAAAGTATGGTGTCCCCTGCAAATCTGATGACAGTGCCCCTATTTGTTTGGAGGCTTAAATAAGGAAAATTATCTTTGAAAAAGACAAAATTATATCTTGATACATCTGTGCCATCATTCCTATACGCAGATGACTCTCTGGAAAAAAGAGAGGTAACGATACGGTTTTGGAATGTTATTAAGCTTGGCCTCTATGATGTAGTAATTTCTGATATTCTCTTAACGGAAATCTCCAAATGTGAAAAACCTCTTGCTCAAAACTTGGAGGACAGATTAACTGAACTCGTTTTAGAAATTGTTTCCGTCAACGAGGATGTATATTTATTAGCCCAGAAATACATTGATGAAGGAATCATACCGCAGACATATCAAGATGATGCATTGCATATAGCTCTTGCCACTTTCAATGAGGCGGATGCTTTAATCAGTTGGAATTTTAAACACATGGTGAAATTAAAGACCATTCGCGGTGTAAATGGAATAAACAGGATGCTCGGTTTCAGGGAGTTGGAAATATTAACACCTCAAAGTTTAATTCAGGAGGATAACAATGAGTGAGTCAAAGACTATGAAACAGCTTCATTCAATAAGAGAAAAAAATTATGAAAGAATGAAGCATTTGTCGGTAAAAGAGCAAATCAGAATAATTCAAACAGAAGCAGAATCGATTAAGAAAAGAATATTAGATAAAATGAAAAAAAGGACCACAAAGGGGCACATCGTAAATAATAAATATTGATATTTTCTATCGAGTTATCATAGTGATTTTTTACACATTATTTAAGATTTAAGGTGTGATAATCATATAGAAGGCTCCTTAACAAGCAGATGCCAAATGGTATCATAAAGGCATCGTGAAATAAACTGTTAAAGCTGATAAACAGGAGGAGCAT
>JAUPKS010000362.1 GCA_030837315.1 Planctomycetota bacterium | reverse complement strand
ATCAAGTGGTCGGGATTACGTCTCCTGATGTCTGCCTTTGAGGACCTTCGAACGCGAGGTGTCCCTGTTAGAGTAATCACGACCTCTTATATGGGTGCGTCAGATTCGCCAGCCGTTGAGTGGCTTGCACAATTGCCGAACGTAAAGGTGAAGGTATCATATGATGTTGAGAGAACGCGACTTCATGCCAAGGCATACCACTTCCAGCGCAAGTCAGGTTTTTCAACAGCCTACATCGGTTCAGCTAACATGTCGCATGCGGCAATGACAAGTGGACTGGAATGGAATCTGAAGGTAACAGCCCAAGATATGCCGCATATAATAGAAAAGTTTACCGCTGAGTTTGAAACCTATTGGAACAGTCGCGAGTTCCTTCTTTTCGACCCTGACAATCCTGCCGCCCTCCGCGAGGCTATACAGCATGCTCGCAATCCAAGAACTCCCCTTCCTACAGCTTTTTTCGACCTTCGACCCCACCCCTTTCAAGAGCGTATTCTCGATGCACTAGAGTCTGAGCGAAATATTCATGACAACTGGCGGAACCTTATCATAGCTGCCACAGGTACCGGGAAAACCGTTGTCGCTGCATTTGATTTCAAGCGTTCTTTCGAGCAACAGCGCAGACAGTGTCGCCTGCTGTTTGTTGCGCATCGGAGAGAAATTCTGGAGCAGGCTATATCTACTTTCAGGAATATACTGCGTATTGCTGATTTCGGTGAACTTCTTGTCGGTCCATACCAGGCCACTCGTATGGACCACCTATTCTGCTCAGTGGATATGCTGACGAACCGCAGACTGTGGAAACAGGTTGGTAAGGATTTCTACAACTACATCGTCATCGACGAGGCGCACCATGGGCCAGCAGAGAGTTACCGCCCCATTTTCGACCATTTCAAGCCTCGTATCCTGCTTGGTCTTACTGCAACACCTGAGCGCATGGATGGAAAGAGCGTTGCTGCAGACTTTGGTAATCGTTTTGCTGCAGATATACGCCTACCTGAAGCGCTCGAAGAAAAACTGCTCTGTCCAATCCACTACTTTGGTGTTGCTGACCCAGTTGCACTTGACGCTGACAGGTTCTGGGAAAACGGCAAATACGACGTTCAGGAATTGGAAAGCATTTACACAGGAGCACACATCCTCGCCAAACAACGCCTTGATGCCATACACAACGCCCTCCTACGCTACGAACCAAATTTGCTACTGGTAAGAGGCCTCGGGTTTTGTGTGTCAGCAAAACATGCCGAATATATGGCACGAATGTTCACTGAGCGTGGGATATTATCTGCTGTTCTTGTAGGGGAAACAAGTGATGAGAAACGAACCGCTCTTTTACTAGCCTTCAGGGAGGGAAAACTGACTTTCCTGTTTACTCGTGATGTGCTCAATGAGGGACTTGATGTGCCTGACGTAAATACGGTCATGTTTTTGAGGCCAACCGAGAGCTTAACTGTGTTTCTTCAGCAGTTGGGCCGGGGATTACGTCACGCGCCAGGAAAAGATTGTCTTACTGTTCTGGATTTTGTGGGGCAGGCCCATCGGCGTTATCGCATCGATCTGAAGCTAAAAGCTTTATTGCCGAAACATCGCTTTGCCATTGATCGAGAGGTTGAACTCAATTTCCCGCATCTCCCCGCTGGGTGTTCTATACAACTCGACCGTATAGCACGGGAATATGTCCTCACTAATATCACTGAGAATTTACGAAACCTCTCCGTTCAAGTCCTAGAACGACTCCAAACTTTCACGAACGACACCAATCAGATGCTCACCTTTGGCAACTTTGTGCGCTACCACGAATACGAACCCGAGTTGCTCCTTGTAAAAGAAACATGGTCGGGGTGGAAAGCGAAGACGTTGCTTGCACCGCAACCGCGGGACCCTGACATCGCCCAACTCAAGAATGCTCTTCTGAGAGCAGCCCTCACAACAGGTCCCAAAGAAATAGCTCGGTTGCGTCATGTGGTGGCGGAACTCCGGCAAGGTAATTTTTCAGGAGCACTCTCTGTGGTTGGCGAATCTGCCATATCCGTGCATTACCGACTGTGGGGCAAGTCCGGCGAGCAATTGGGAACTGCGACGCTTGAAGATTCATTTAAGCGAATTGCGACCAACCACTCAATCCTTTCCGATCTGGACGAAATTCTCGAATGGGCAGCCACCGAGACACGAATCAGCGGAATTCCCGCAGATTTGTCCTTCCCATGCACATTTGAACTTCATGCGCAGTATAGCAACGTGGATATCAAGGCTGCGATTGGACTGGCAACACTCGAATCTACCGGCCAGACCGGTGTTGGGGTTCTGCACTTCAGAGATGCAAAAGTGTACGCTCTGCTTATCACATTCCAGAAAACCGAGCGTGAATTTTCCCCGAGTACTATGTATGCGGATTATCCGATCAGCAGAGAACTATTACACTGGGAATCGCAGTCAAACACCACGCAAAATAGTGATACGGGGCAAAATCTTATTAATCACAGAAAACGAGGCTACTCAATTCTAATCTTTGCTCGCGATGTAAAGAAAAGAGATGGGATTACCGTACCATTTTCGTACCTGGGTACTACCGATCTTGACGATTATGAAAGGGAACGACCGATCAAAGTAATCTGGAGATTACGCTATCCTATGCCTGCAGAAATGTTTGAGGAAAATAGACGCGGAGGGTAAATGAAAAGACCGGGGTTTCTAATGATGAAGTAAACTCTTTATTCAGGAGTGCGACAAATTTTCTGTAAACTTTACGACCTCACGCAGGATAAGATTGCCATGTGGAGGAGAAAACTGAATGCCGTCTGTCCGTTAGTCAAAAATCAGCCTGGGAAGGTAAACACTGCGTTTGTTATAATACGGAAGGCAAATACAGTATTGAAATGCAGAACATTTTTCACACAGTAGTACCTTCAATAGTTTATAGTTGATCGGAATTAAAAATGGATGCGAAAATAGGAACAGTTATTTCAACGAATAATAAAGAAATACGACTATTTCATTCAGGGTAGGAGATAAGATATGCAATTAGAAATTAAGGAATTAGATGCTTTGGCTGAGAAACTAAATCTTTCAAAAGAGGAGATGCTGAGGGAAAGTCTAAAGTTTTTTCTGGAAAGAAAATTGAGGGAAATAAAAACTGAGATTTTTAAGATACGAACAAAATATGGCGTTTCCTCGGTCGAAGAGTTTGAAGAACTATATAAAAAAGGTAAAATTGAAGAAAAAGATACCTGGCAGGAACTTCAGCGGCTTGACCATCTTGAATTTAAAAAAGATGAACTTGAAAAGGTATTAAGGACTTTTTGATGATCGTTGATATTTAAAAGTTAAAACAAATGGCGGAGATTGAATTCGGGGATATTGTTGAAGACGCGATAATTACAGACATAAATCAACTGAGAATTATTCTAAAAGATGCCAGTTTTATAGATATATGGTATTCTTTAAAAATTAGTGGGCGTTATAGCTACCATTGGGAGAGAAATCACACAGATGGATCGATTTACCGCCATGATAATTCGCCTCACAAAAAATGGCAGTACTTTGTAACGTTTCCAAAACACTTTCATAATGGTAAGGAAGAAATAGTCATCGAGAGCAATATAAATGAAATTCCGGATGGGGGTTTAAGAGAATTTCTACTATTTGTAAGACAAAAATTGAATAAATAGCAGATCAAAGATAAAGTCAAAGATCGAAAATGGCAGAATATGTAAATACAAAAAGACCATTTATATGAACACATTAGATTTTATCACTGAAGAATTAGGGAAACTGAAAGAGGCTGGCCTCCTTATCAATATCCGCATGATCGAAGGGCCACAGGGTGCCTGGATTACGGTGGACGGAAGGAAGGTACTCAATCTCTGTTCGAATAATTACCTCGGATTTGCCAATAACCCCCTGTTGAAATCTGCCGCACAAAAGGCCATTGAGACGTACGGTGTAGGTCCTGCGGCGGTGAGGACTATTGCCGGAACAACGACTCTGCATAGGGAACTCGAACGAAAACTTGCGCTCTTTAAAGGTGTGGAAAGCACGATAACCTTTCAGTCGGGGTTCTGCGCAAACCTTGCTGTTATTCCTGCACTCATTGGTGAAGGTGATATTGTCTTCTCAGATGAACTCAACCACGCAAGCATCATTGATGGATGCCGTCTTTCCAGGGCAAAGATTGTCCGATATGAACACTGCAACCCCAAAGATCTTCAGGTAAAAATTTTTGAGGAAAAGGATGCCAGGCGCATGCTTATTATTACTGACGGCGTCTTCAGTATGGAGGGAGATATTGCGCCATTACCGGAAATCGTAGAGATTGCCGAAAAATTTGGGGCCATTACGATGGTAGACGATGCACACGGTGAAGGGGTGTTGGGACGCGGTGGCAGGGGCATTGCAGACCACTTCAATCTGCATGGGAAAGTTGATGTCGAGGTGGGCACCATGTCAAAGGCATTTGGGGTGGTGGGTGGTTATATTGCAGGGAGTAAAAGGTTGACGGATTATCTGGCACAAAAGGGTCGTCCTTTCCTGTTTTCGAGCGCTGTAACAGCAGCCGATGTGGCGGCCTGTATCGCAGCTGTGGATGCCCTCATTGCCTCAGACTCAATGGTCAGACACCTCTGGGAAAATACCGCATTTTTTCAGGGGAAGATGAGGCAAATTGGGTTTAACCTGGGTAACACAAAAACACCTATTACCCCGCTGATGATAGGGGATGCGAAGGTCGCAAAGGATTTTAGCCAGCGGTTATTTGAGGAAGGTATCTTTGCCCAGGCTATCGGCCACCCGACTGTACCCACGGGCAAGGCGCGCATACGGGTAATGCTTTCAGCAACGCACAGCAAGGAAGACCTTGTATGGGCAATAGAACGGTTTGAAAAGATGGGGAAATTGTCAGGAATACTAT
>JAUPKS010000005.1 GCA_030837315.1 Planctomycetota bacterium | reverse complement strand
GGTTGTTTCTCAGAATAGCCTTCAGGTCGACTTCTCCGCCAGATAACAGACAAGAGCGAAGTTTCCCATCTGCAGTCAAACGAAGCCGATTGCATGAGTTGCAAAAAGGTTGGCTCACAGCAGATACAAATCCAAGTTTTCCCATCGCACCTTTAATCTTATAGATTTTTGCAGCACCGCTGCCAAGCATAGAAATGGGCTGGGCAATAAGTTCATTGTTTTTTTCAATAATATCGATAATATCTGCCATAGGAATATACTTATCTTCAGAAGCCAGATTTTCTTTATTCATCGCCATATACTCAATAAATCGCACTTCGAGGTCACGCTCCAGGGTAAGTTTCGCAAACTCTTCAAATTCGTCATCGTTGATTCCCTTCATGGCAACGACATTAATTTTCGTGTTTTTAAACCCCAAATTAAGGACTTCTTCAACACCATCCAGGACGTCCTTTAACTTCCCACCTCGTGTGATCTTTTCAAACTTTGAGTCATCCAAACTGTCAAGGCTGATGTTTAATCTGAATAGCCCACTCTCCTTGAGTGCCTTTACGTAATTTTTCAGGTAAATACCATTCGTCGTTATAGCAAGATCTTCAACACCGCAAATATTTCCCAACATTCGCAGTAAATATTCTATGTTTTTTCGAACGAGTGGTTCCCCCCCCGTCAGCCGGAAGCTCCTGATCCCCAACTTTACCGCATGTCCCACAACAGTCACAATCTCCTCATAGGTCAAAATATCTTTATGCCTCGCGAGATCAAGTCCACTCTCTGGTCTGCAGTAAATACACCGTAGATTACAGAGGTCTGTTACCGAAATCCTCAATCGGTTAATATTTCTAAAATATTTATCTATAATACCCATGATCAGGCGCTTTCATACATTTTCTGTGTTATAACTTGTTTTTGACACAATCTGGTACTCCTTCATCTTTCTCCACAGGGTTGTTGTGGATATCCCCAGATTAGTTGCAACCTGTTTGCGATTGCCAGCATGTCTCCGCAGGGATTCGAGAATTGTCTTTCTCTCCTCCTGCGCTAAAGCAGCCCGGATACCTCTCGTCTCGATCATAACGTTCATGGTATCCGCCGGCGATACCGTTTGTAATGCCAAGTCAGCCACCGTAATCATATATCCCTTCACCAGGGTAACAGACCGCTCTATAACATTTTCCAATTCCCGGACATTTCCTGGCCACGGGTAATTTAAGAGCAATTCCATCGCATCTCCTGATATCTCTGGTGGTTTCTTTCTCAGCTTGTTCGCGTAGATGTTCACGAAATAATTGATTAAAAGAGGAATATCTTCTTTTCTTTCCCTGAGAGACGGCAAATGGATTCTGATGACATTAAGCCGGTAAAATAAGTCTTTTCTGAAAGACCCGTTTTTTGTAGCCTCGTCAAGATCTTTATTTGTTGCTACAATAATCCGAATGTCAAGATATATCGGTTTATTATCACCGACTTTTCGTATCTCACCATTTTGCAGGAATCGAAGGAGTTTGACTTGGGTTGAAGGCGATGTTTCTCCAATCTCATCCAGAAACAAGGTACCACCCTGCGCCTCTAAAAAGATACCATTTTTATCTTTCACCGCTCCCGTAAATGAGCCCATAACGTGTCCAAACAACTCGCTCTCTTGCAAATTTTCTGGTACCGCCCCACAATTCACGACAACAAAGGGCTTATCGCTTCTACGGCTATTACTATGGATAGCATGTGCAACCAATTCCTTTCCCGTTCCACTCTCTCCGGTAATGAGAACATTGCTTTCGCTATTGATCAGTTCCATAAGGATATTCAAAAGCCGCATCATTACAGGGGAATTACCAACAACACCTTCAAATTTATACTTTTCCCTGGCCTCTTTTTGAAGGTTATTAACCTTTTCAGACAAACGTTTCTTTTCTAAAGCCCGTTCAACCACGGAAAGGATTTCGGATAACTGAAAAGGTTTGGTAACATAATCATAAGCACCTTTTCTCATCGCCTGAATCGCGCTGTCAATCGTACCGAAAGCAGTCATGACAACAACCTCAGTCGATGGATTAACATGCTTAATATGCGATAACACCTCAAGACCATCCATTGCTTCCATTTTAAGATCTACAATGACCAAATCGTAGACATGGTCTTGCTGAAGTTCTACCGCCTTTTCCCCGCTTTCAACGCCATCGGTATTATAGCCGGCTCTCTTAAAAGCTATTACCAGAGATTCACGCATATTTTTTTGGTCTTCAATAATCAGAATATTAAACATATGCCCTGGAAAACCTATACGTAGACAGTCTTACTTTGTTCGTTTTTTACCGGTAATCGTATCGTAAATATCGTCCATTTGTTTTGTTTACTCTTTACATCTATTACACCACCATGGTTGTCTACGATACGATGCACAATGGAAAGTCCCAATCCGGTCCCCTGCGATTTTTTTGTGGTGAAAAAAGGCTCAAATATCTTTCTTATAATTTCAGGAGAAATTCCTACCCCTGTATCTGCAACCACAATTTCTATCTCGTTTTTATGAGGTATCTTCAGCTTTCTCACACGGACGAAAATTTTTCCGCCTTGCGGCATTGCATCGATCGAATTCACCAAAAGATTCCAGAACACCTTCCGGATCCAATTCCGATCAACATGCACCATGGGGATATCGTTCCCGTAAATCTTCACAATCTTGATTTCTTTATGAAACCGTGCATCCTGCTCTAAAAAAAACAGCGTTTCGTCGATAATCTCAAGAATATTACTCCTGACGAAATGATACGCTGCAGGATGTGCAAAGGTAAGAAAGTTGGTTATAATGCTATTGAGGCGGTCAGTTTCCTCAACCACCATTTCAAATAATTTTTGGTCATCACCTTTTAAGGATAAGTCTCTCTTCAGCATACACACTGAATTCGATATGGCACCAAGCGGATTACGTATTTCATGGGCAATCGAAGCTGCCAACTCACCAATTGAAGCCAGCCGCTCAGAGCGCCTTATCTGCTCTTCAATCTTTTTGCTGTTCGTGATATCCCGCATAATTCCTTCAATACCGACGATGTTTCCTTTTTTATTTTTGAATGGATAGGTATTTTGAGAGACCCAGAGTTCTTCTCCGTTCTTACAATAAATTCTGTACTCTAAATCTTTTGATACCTTTAATTCGCCTTCAATGACCTTTCGTATTGTATCCTTCACTAATTCTCCGTCATGCTTATGAATCATTTCCGCAGCAATGGAAGGATTTTCGTAAAATTCCCGGGGAGTATATCCTGTCACATTCTTCAATGCGCTATTAAGGAACAAATATCTTCCTTTTTTATCCAACCTGAATATCACATCCTCAATATCCTCAACGAGATTTCTGTATTTTTCCTCAGACTCTTTGATTTTATCAAAAAGACATGTGTTGTCAATTGCAATAGCCAGTTGCGGGGCGATCTTATTAATAATATCCACGTGGTTTTCAGAATAATTCTTGACATTTTTGCTCCCGAAGTTGAGGCTTCCTACAATCTCCCCTTTGCATATCAATGGGAGCGACAGTCGGGACTTAATCCCCTCTTTAAACAAAATAGGGTCTGTGGAAAAAGCCCCTTGTGAGGTGTCACTCACCATATAGACTTCACCGTTTTCCACAACCTTCCCGGCCAGCGTTCCATATTTCGAATAATGCATCCCCTCTTCTAATTTGGAACCATAATAATCTTTCGAAACAGCAAAAATTAATAATTCATCCCTCTTTTCATCGAGAAGTGTAATGCTCATACGATCAAATTCGACAACCTTATTTAGTTCCTCACTGAAAGATTTGTACACTTCACGGATATCAAGGTTTGAAGCCAGAATTTTGTTAATATTATTCATAATATCCTTCTCTTGCTCTATCTTCTTCCTCTCCGTGAGATCGATGATAATTCCTTCGTAACCAATTATGTTATTCCGTTCATCCCGTCTCAGATTACTCGTCATCAGACACGGTACCCGGATGCCGTCTTCTTTCTTTAACTCTACCTCATAATCCTTGATAAAACCATTTTTACACACCATCTCTTTAATTGCCTTACCTTCGACAGGACTGAAGAACACATGCTGCACCAAGTTCAATTTCAATATCTCATTTTTCGATTTATACCCAAATAGATCGACACCGGCCTGATTGATGTCCGCAAACTGACATTCTGTATCACAAAAAAACACGACATCTTTGCTCGTCTCAAAAAGGCGTCTATACTTCTCTTCCGACACCCTTAGTTTTCGCGTCCTCTCTTCAACAATTTTTTCCAATTGCACCGTATAATTATGGAGTTCTTGTTCCAATAACTTTTGTTCCGTTATATCCCTCGTAATCATCACAAAACCGATCGGTTTCCCCTTGGTAGATTGACGGGTAGTCATGATACTATATCCGGTAAATACCTCTCCATTTTTACGCAATAATTGCATTTCTTTCTTATACCTGCCCGTAGCCCGTGTTGTTTCCAGCATCTTTCCGACCTTCCCCAATTCAACATCCGCTTTTTTATACAATATTTGAATACCCGATCGCTGAATCAATTCTTCCGGCTCATATCCAAACATCCTTTTTGCGCCTTCATTAAAGGCAAGGATATTCCCATCAAGATCAGCCGCTATGATTGAATGCTCGGTAGAACCCACCAAAATACTGTTTAAGAAATTTGATGTTTCCTGCAACTTCGTTGTTTTCTCCCGCACCGATTCAGCCATTATATTAAATGAATCTCCAAGCTCACGGACTTCATCCTGGGTCTTTATCATAACATGTTGCGATAAATCCCCAGCGGACATCTTCCGCGTTGCCGATGTCAGCGCCATAATAGGATTGGCAATCGTTTGTCCAATCACCAGCGCAAATGCAATCCCCGTAATCGCCAAAACCACTCCCGCAATAGTTAAGTAGGAAAGAACCTCAAAGATAGGATTCTTTAAGTTATTCATTGCCACTGACACCTCGCCGGCACTAATTTCTGTAATGACACCCCATTTGAGTTCAGGAATCCAATACCATACCCCCACCACTTTTTCCCCCACGTAGTTTGTGTAGCCGTTTATATCAAATCCATCAAACCCTTTTAAACAGGAATTCACGCTCTTGGTAAATTGCTGAGTACGTGGCTCCACAACCGCCAATTTCATTGTTGCGCCCTTCTTGACTAGCCCTGTCTGCTCTAATTGATCGACAAAATTGGATTCGGTAATCATCAAACCATATTGATTGATAATATAAGCATCGTAACTGTCCCCATACCATCTCTCTTGCATTTCCCTGACGAGAACAGACGGATCGATCTGAAATATCATCACCCCTAACACCCGTCCATCTTTATTCCTTACCGGCACAGAGACATGCATAACCGGCAACCTGTCCGCCCTATTCCCAAATGCATTTGCATCAGAAAAAACGAAGGGTTCAATATCTGAAACATACGCCTTGCCTGCGATAGCATGACTGAAACCATCAGCATCGGCAAGGTTTAACCCTATTAATTTGTCGTCTGTGGATATTCTAACAATACCGGATGCATCACAAATCACATATCTGAGAAACCCGGCATCACGTGGTATGTGGGAAAGAAATTGAGAAATGGCATCAGTGTCTGTTTTTGTCAGATTCACTGCACTTACTACAAACGGATTATGAGCGGCACGCCCTGCTTCGCTTTTCACCCTCTGCAGCCAATCCACCACCTGGGATGCCTTTTTAGAACCAATCAACTGCAAATTGCTGATTGTCGTTTCCTGAATGGCCTTTTTTGCAGAAGGATAAGCAATAAGCCGCATTACCAACAATGGTGTAAGGACTGCGATCAGGAATAAGAAAATTAATTTGTTCTTGATTGAACGAAACATACCGCTACTCTAACACGAACAATGAAATTAACACCTCATGTGTTATGCCAATCAGCATATCAAAAATTTCTTGGGAGGAATACCGCGAAAATGGGAAAAAGGAAGGCACCAAAGACAGGAAAATCACGCTTGAGGATTATACATGCGTTTTATTTGCTCAATCGTTGCGTTATTGCTTTTTTTCAAGAAAAATTAGGATCTACCGGCACTTTCCCTAAAAAAGGAACCTCTCTGTACTCTGTAACTTTATCAAGCTCTTCTTTACGCGTCCGGACAAACACTTCACATTTTTTAACTATTCCATCAAATACCTTCGTCGCATCTGAATTAGGATAAGCAGCCACAAACGCCTCGCCACTATCACATTTCTCTGTAATCCCCGGGTCTAATGGTATCTTACCAAGAAATTCCACACCCAATTCCCTGCAAATCTTCTCACCTCCGCCCGTTTTAAATACATCTATTCGTGTATTACAATGGGGACATATCAGACCACTCATATTCTCCACGATACCGATAATGGGCACGTTGCTGTCGCGAGAAAAAAATACCGCTTTCCTTACATCCAGCAATACCACATCCTGTGGTGTTGTAACGATTACAGAGCCGTCTACCTTTCCAATAAGTTCGATTATAGAAATCGCCTCATTCCCGGTTCCCGGAGGCAAATCCACTAAAAGATAATCCAACGTTCCCCAGCACACACTTCCCATCAATTCACAAAGAAAATCCCATTTAGCAGAATCTCTCCAAATTACCGGCATCGATGGATCTTCAATCAAAAAAGAAAGTGATGCCACCTTTAAATTTGGCAATACTTCCAGAGGCAGCACGCCTCCGCTGCTTCCCTTGAGCCTTTTTCCCTCCACACCAAGCATCATCGGGATATTGGGACCATGAATATCTGCGTCAGCTATTCCCACCTGATAACCCATTCGTGCTAATGCAACGCCGAGATTTGTCGTTACCGTGCTCTTGCCCACCCCCCCCTTATTGCTCATCACAACGATTTTGTATTTAATATCTTTCATACGCTGGGTAATTGCCCACTTGTTGTGCTCTATCTGATCCAATTGACACGATAACTGTTTCTCGCAGAGCTCACAGGTAAACGGAATCTTACAGTCTGACATCACAACCCCTTTCATAACTCATACCTTATTTATATCCTTACCTTAAACAAAAAACTACCTTTTAGATACAATCTTAATTGCACAGGTGTTATTTATCGTATGACAGGCGTATTCACAAACTCCACAGCCCGTACATTTCTCTTCATTAATCACGGGCTTGCCATCCTCCTGATAAATCGCATCTCCTTGCAAAGGACATTTTATATAACAGAGTTGACAATCCTGCCCCCCCCATGCCAGGCACCGTGACTGATTAACCCTGGCTATACCCATCTTAACTTTATTAACATGCTCGACAGGCTTCAAAGCCCCCTCTTTACACGCATCAATACACAACAATCCGTTGCATAAGACACAGGGATTTTCCCTGGGCATAATAACGGGCGTACCAACAGCCAGGTCAGCCAGTCCCTGATACCTCCTGATAGCCTTTGCAGGACAGACCTTAATACACTCGTCACATCGCGTACATAAGGAAAGAAATTCTGTTTCTTCAACAGCGCCTGGCGGACGCAAATAATCACCCTTTGGCATCACACGGTCGACTTTTTTACTGGCATAATCTGCAACTTTGTTCCCCATAAAGACAAACATATCTTTAAAAAGTTGCCGTCTGTCCAGTTTTTTTTCTGTATTCCCCATAAACAAACACCCTCTCAAAATCATCCACGTGCTCGAAGCTATTTGTAGGATCGTCCTGTCAGGAATTGGCCTTTTTAAAGCGTTTTACGAGGACTCGGTCTTAAAAAAACTATGCGCAGATAATGGAATTCTAATTTACCAATACTTGGATGTCAAGGTTAAATAACAACCACCTCCGTACTTCAAAGGGCGTGAGAATTCCTTTTTATTTTTACCATGTATCTTTTATAATTTAAAAATTATGCAACCGAAAGTACCCATGATATCCTTTGTAGGTAAATCCAATAGCGGCAAGACCACCCTTATCGTAAAACTCATACGAGAATTGAAATCAAGAGGCTACAGGGTTGCCACGATTAAACACAGCCACCATAGCTTTGAACTCGATGAGGAAGGAAAGGATAGCTGGTTGCACACCAAGGCTGGGGCCGATGCGGTTGTTGTGGCTTCAAAACACATGACAGGCGTCATACACATTGCGCCCAAAGAACTTCACCTATCAGACATAGTGAATACCTACCTGCACGACATGGACATCGTGCTTGTTGAGGGCTATAAAACCTTAGCTATTCCAAAGATTGAGGTGTTCCGATCGGAAATCTGCACTGAATTGATATGTAAGGCTGACCAAAACTTAATAGCCGTTGTTGGTAACAAAAAACCCGAAACCAGCATCCCTTTCTTCCCCATCGATGACAAAGCCTCTTCCATCGTTGATTTTTTGCTATTGAGGCTTAAAAAAACCCTTTGAAAGTTATGACTAAATACACACCGTAAAATTCACCCGTTCATATTCGCCGGTCAAAATTGTTAAGTTTCATCTTGAAGCATCCCAATATCATTCTGCATACACGAACCACACGCCAAAATCCAATTGACAACAAAATGGTTATGCTGTAAACTTCTGTGAGTAACTGGGAATTAATTATACCTTCTAACTTTTGTTATAATGTATTATTATATATGAATTTAACACATCACATACATACATTTAGCATAAAATCATGTCCAACAAATTCCGTACTGAATTTTTTAATAAAAACCTGTTTTTACTTCTTATTGCCGCATCCCTGGTTATACATGTCATCATCATCTTCTTGTCTCCCCAGGCAAATCAAATTCTCAGTCTAAGGTCGTTTCGAGACAGTTTTATCCGTGAACCGAGTGAATATGCAGTTACCCTGGAACTTGAAAATGCAGATGCCCGGATAGAAAATGTTTCAGACTCAAATACTAAACAAGACGAAAGCACGACAAAGAAAGAGGAAGATGCTGAAAAAAAGAAGCAGAAAATATTTGCGGATACTTCAGAAAATACAGAAGATACGGATGTAAACGCTGATACGGACAAGATCGGTGAAAAAGGATCCGTAGCAAAGGACAACTTTCCCGACGACAAACAACCGGTCAATAATGAGCCCCACGCTGAAGGACGCACCAAGGCGCCGCTTTTAGGCAAGGGGAGATCTGGTATACCTTATGATATCCAACAACAGCCACAAGAACAGGAGGTTACGGCACAGGCAATTATTCCAGATGATAGTGCCCAGGACAAAAATTCTCCACCCCGTTATGCCAATCTGCCCAAAGGGTTGGAGAAGCAAGAGTCTCCTCCTATGAAACCCCTTCACATGATACAGCCCCAAATGTCATCTGAAGAAAGAAAGGTGAATACCCCAGAGATAAAGACAATCAAGGCAGAAGATAGTACACACGTATCAAAAAGAGAACGGCTCACCATTGGACAAAGCGTCAGGCAAGAAGATACAGAACCCCTGCCCAACAGCGAAGGGGTACTATTTGCGGATAAACAGGATGTGGTAAATAAGGAATCCGAGACAGAAGAAGAATCGTTGCCGCCTCTCAAGGAACTAGAAACCGGGGAAAAGGCGGATGTAGAGACGAAAGAACTTAATAAGGCGAAGGAAACAAAGAATACCGCAATTCTTCAGCCTGAGACACCTCCTGTACCTCCATCAGAATTGTCAGGCGCCGAACCTCAACGCAGACTTGAACGTGGATTGGACAAAGAGGAGAGCCCTGGCGAAACAAGAAAACCTAATGTCGCTTTTAATGTTAACGCAAAGATAGAGGGGACAAGCAATGACCCGGTACTTTTTGAGGATACGATATCAAATGCAGCGATCCCGGGTGCGCCATCTTTTAACGTCAAAAAACATGAGTATGCCGATTATTTTAAACATATCAGGGATAGAATATCCCTGTACTGGTTCCTGGGATATGGCACCCGTGCAGAGATAAAATTAGAAACCAGAGACGACAAACCGATCATTGTGGAATTTAAGGTCTTACCGGATGGTTCTATTGATGATGTAAAGATTGTGGAGGATGCGGGGAATTTTAATCTTGCATCCAGGCTGATATCATCGATTAAAAATGCAGCGCCGCTGAATCCTTTTCCATCCAAAATCAAGGAACCATCCATCGATGTGAGGTTTAATTTCTATTTCTTCTAAGATGATTCTTGTGTTGGCCCAAAAAGCACAGATAATTCGAATATAAATCGCTTTTCGTTTTCTCATTATTTTCAATACACATTACAGAAGGAGATAATACCTTGGAATGGCTCATAGGCGGTGGTCCTATCATGATACCACTATTACTTTGCTCCGTTTTAGCCCTTGCGGTGATCATTGAAAGGGCAATAAATTTACGCAGGGATAAAATCTTAAAGCCGGAGATTATCCAAACCATAGAGGCTATACACCATCCAGAAGATATCCCCTTTGCAATCTCTAAGTGCGAGGTAATATCAGGTCCTTTTTCAAATCTGTTACGACGGATACTCTCAAATAACCATCTCACACGGGAAGAAAAATTTATTGATATCCAGGCAGCGGGACGACAGGAGAGCAAGTCGCTCGAAAAGAGACTTTTAGTATTGGAAGTCATTACAGCAGTAGCCCCCTTATTAGGATTGCTTGGAACGGTACTGGGATTAGAGAGTATCTTTGGGGTCATTTCCGAGCTGGGGCTCGGACAGGCTAAGGCATTTTCCGCAGGACTGGCAGAAGCAATTCGAACAACCGTATTTGGACTTTTTATTGCAATCCCGTCCCTTGTTGCCTATAGTTATTTCGACAAAAAAGTGGATACCTTTGTCCTGGAAATGGAAGAATACTCCATGCATATCCTCAATAAACTTTATCCTGCTCAGGATCGCGATAAAAGATGAGCTATAAATCAGAGAATTTTTTTGTTATAAATTCGTATTTATTCGTGGCTTAATAATTATTTTTTCTGTTCTATAAAACTATGCGATTCCGTGAAAAACGCCTTACAAAATCTATCATAAACCTTACCCCCATGGTGGACATGCTGTTCCTGATCCTCCTGTTTTTTCTGGTTACATCCAGTTTTATAGAACAACCAAACATCAAACTGGAACTTCCGTCAACCAAATATGCCGCCACCAGCAAACTTGAGGAGCGGACATTAACGATTTCTCAGGATGGTAAACTTTTTTTCCAGAATGAACCTGTTGAAAGAAAAGACCTCATCTCTGTATTAAAGAATGCCTTTTCCAAACAGGACGACAAGACGCTTGTTTTGCGGGCAGACAAGAATGTGTCTTACGGTATCGTTGTTGATGTTATGGATGCAGCCAAGGGGGCTGGTTTAAGGAGAATCGTTGCCCCAACCATCATTGAACCCGAAAAACACCCTTAACTTTTTCAAATGGCAAAATATTGCCGGATAATCGTATATGTCTCCAGAGAAAATAAAACTGTGCCCGGAATGCGGATCAGAGTATTATGCGCATATTTCAGCATGCGCCGACTGTGGTATACCTCTAAAAATGCCTGAAGAGATCGAAAAAAAGAGGGATAATAAACCGGCCGTTTCCGCTCATCTCCATGACGAATGGGTTGCAATCAGGGAAGAAGGGAAAGAAGGCATCCGGGAGTTATCGGATTTACTTACGAGAAACGGCATTTCTTCTAAAATTGTATTGGCTCCGGGTTGCAGTACGGGAAAGTGCGGATGCCGGTATATTCTTTTGACAACAAAAACAGATGCACACGCCGCACACAATTGCATTGAGGAATTCCACATACAAAAGCATCCTGAAATCAAAACCTCCCAGGAATGGGAATTACAGGGAAGATGCCCTGCCTGTGGTTATTGTGTGAGTCCCGACACGAAAGAATGCCCTGATTGCGGTCTCTTG